>NZ_JBTEKS010000044.1:0-18197 GCF_054333355.1 Methylomagnum sp.
TTCTTGGAAGGTCCGGCCAATCGCCATGGCTTCGCCCACCGATTTCATCTGGGTGGTGAGGCGGTCGTCGGCCTGGGGGAATTTCTCGAAGGTGAAGCGCGGGACTTTCGTCACCACGTAGTCGATGGTCGGCTCGAACGAAGCCGGGGTCGCGCCGCCGGTGATTTCGTTGCGGAGTTCGTCCAGCGTGTAACCCACCGCCAGCTTGGCCGCGACTTTGGCAATCGGGAAGCCGGTGGCCTTGGACGCCAGCGCCGAGGAGCGGGACACGCGGGGGTTCATTTCGATGACGATCATCCGCCCGTCCTTGGGGCTGATGGAGAACTGCACGTTGGAGCCGCCGGTGTCGACGCCGATCTCGCGCAGCACCGCTATCGAGGCGTCGCGCATGATCTGGTATTCCTTGTCGGTGAGCGTCTGGGCCGGAGCGACGGTGATGGAGTCGCCGGTGTGGACGCCCATCGGGTCGAAGTTCTCGATGGAGCAAATGATGATGCAGTTGTCCTTGCGGTCCCGCACCACTTCCATCTCGAACTCTTTCCAGCCCAGCACCGATTCCTCGATCAGCAGTTCGTGGGTGGGCGACAGTTCCAGGCCGCGCTCGCAGATTTCGATGAATTCCTGCTTGTTGTAGGCGATGCCGCCGCCGGAACCGCCCAAGGTGAAGGACGGGCGGATGATGGCCGGGTAGCCGGTGTGGTCCAGGCAGGCCAGCGCTTCTTCAAGCGTGTGGGCGATGCCGGAGCGGGCCGAACCCAGGCCGATTTTGGTCATCGCCTCTTTGAACTTCTGGCGGTCTTCGGCCTTGTCGATGGCTTCTTTCGACGCGCCGATCATTTGCACGCCGAACTTTTCCAGCACGCCGTGGCGGTCGAGGTCGAGGGCGCAGTTCAGCGCGGTCTGGCCGCCCATGGTGGGCAGCAGGGCGTCGGGCCGTTCCTTCTCGATGATCTTGGCGACGGTCTGCCAGTCGATGGGTTCGATGTAGGTGGCGTCGGCCATCTCCGGGTCGGTCATGATGGTGGCCGGGTTGGAGTTGACCAGGATGACCCGGTAGCCCTCTTCTTTGAGGGCTTTGCACGCTTGTGCGCCGGAGTAGTCGAACTCGCACGCTTGGCCGATGACGATGGGACCTGCGCCGAGGAGGAGGATGCTTTGGATGTCGGTACGTTTTGGCATGGTTGCTGTGCTGGTTGGCGTTCCACGCGAGGGGTGGAATATCGACTTGGGTGTTTTAGCTTGGAGTGATTAGTAATTCGGCGCTGTTGAGAATATCAATTGCGTGAAGCTGCCGGTCATTGGTCAATAAGATAGCCTGTTCTTGAATGGCGGTGGCCGCGATAATCGCGTCTGGCAATTTAATTCGATACCGTTGCCGCAATTGGATAACTTGCTCTTTAATGGCTTCGGTCAAACCAACGATATAAATGCTGTCGAGAAATCGTCTTAGCCAAGCTTGTTGGTCGGCGGTTAAGTCGGAGAAACTACGCAATTCAATTTCAGTGATGATGGATATTCCGTATACGCCTTCCGGTAAAGGCGCGGCTAAAAGACCTTTTTGCAAATAAATCACCGCATTGGTATCTAGTAGATGCGTTAGCCTCATTCCCGGCCCCATTCCTTGCGTAGCTCTTGCTGGAATGCTACGGGATCGGCAATCGGCCAATCCAGTTTACCGGCAAATTCCATTAACTTATTGGCTTGGCCTTTGGCGGGTATGCTTTCGCTTTCGGCATCGTTTAGCAACACAACAATCCGTGCTTTAGCGCCGAAGCTACGGCGATATTGTTCTGGGACTAGGCCATGAAAGTTTCCGTTGCGGTCGATGGTGGTTTCTAGTTCGATGGCTTGCATAGAATTAATTACCTTATTTCGATAATAGCCAAAAAAACTATTCGTCAGCTACATGATAGAAGCCATACAAACTTTGTTAGCCAAGAATAATTCGCCACATTCCACGATAACCTTCTTCCACCCAATATCCCTCTAATATTTTCCCATTCTCAAACCTATGAAGTGTTGCTCGCCCGTTAACCTGTGGTGCATTTAACTCGAAATGACCTATTCCATTTTCATGGCCTTCATAAACAACAGTTTCCCCATCATCATCTTCATACGATACTCGAATTCTGCCACCATCTAGCTCTACCTTACAGGGCCAGTCAGTGGCCGCATCTGAGCCATCATAATAGAGAGTATCAGCCTTGCAATTATTCCAAATCATAAAATTGCCCTATTATTAATAGCCCGCATTTTGTCGCCTCCCAAAATCCAGCTTGGAAACCAGTGTAAAAATTACGCCGCTTCGGATTTCACGCCAACGTCTCTCACGCATTTCTCATAAACAAACTCAGGATCAAGATCAACACCCGTCGCCCATTCCAGCGTATCTAAAGCCACCCAAACTTGCTTGAAGGAATCCACCTTCCGAAGCCGCTGGAAAACCCCGAAATCCAGATATGGCTTCATATCGAGAAAACCTTGCTCGCCATTGTCGAAAGCAACATGAACAAGGTAATTATCACATGGGGCAACATTTATGACGGCTGGATACATCGGCTACTACGCGAAGTTAGCAAGATTGAATATCGCCGATTTCCACCACAGGCTCACCGCGCCGCAATAATTCAATCGCTTGTGGCATCGCAATCGAGAGAATCTCTTTAAGCCGCGCATTGGATGTGTTACCACAAGTAACCCAGATTATTTGAGGTGGCGAACCTAAACGATCCTGAATCTCCAGGAAATCGCTATCCTTTGTAAAAACCGCTGCGCCCGCCCGCTTAGCTGCTTCAAAGATTTGCATATCCGAAGCATCACGCAACCCCAATTCCCGCACCGCCTTAGCTTCAATGTCGAAATTCTCACTAAGCCAAGGCGCTATAATTGGCGAAACTTGCGCGTCAATCCAAATAATCATGCCGCAAGCACAGGATGGTCAAACCGGCGGCTCGCCAATCGCAAACAAGCTTGAATATCCTGGTATTCCAAATCAGGCATTTCTTCCAGGATTTGCTCGAACGACAAACCGTTCGCCAGCAAATCCAACACATCGCTAACCCGTATACGCATACCCCGAATACAGGGACGCCCGCCGCATTGAGCAGGGTTTACAGTGATTCGTTCGCTTATATTTGCCATGGCAATCTCCCGTACTTCTTAAAGCGGTCATTCCTTGTCAGGATTTCTGTGAGTCATAGCCATCCGGCTAATCTCATCAACGCTCTTATCCTCCCACAGCGTCCTTTGCCACTCCGTATAATCGGGCGACTCACTGAGATATAATTCCACCGTCGCCGTGGTCCAAGTCGCCACACCTGCTCCAAAGAAATCCTTATCCTCAGTCCAAACCGGACAATTGAAAATCAACGCCGCCGCCACAGCGGGCCAATCATTCGGATCACGTTTTTCAATCCGTGCCCTGGCTTGGCGCTCAAAATCAACTAACGATTTATCGGGGATAACTTGAATGGTATCTAATAACCCGTTAAAGACAGAGCGCCATTCCGCTTCATCCAAATTCTGCTTTTGAGCCAGCGATTGGGAAAGATGAAACTCGGCTTCGTTTAGATTTGCTTCGGCGATATAAAACGCTACCGAATCCGAGTAATCTTTAATTAGCTGCCTAACTCGACTACCCAATACCGCACGGATTAGGATATTCGCGTCGATAACTAGAAACTTCTTAGGCATTTCCTCGCTGCCGCCGCCACTGCTTGAAATCTTCTACCACCTCATCCTCGTTAATCCCCAATTTTGCCAGCTTCTCATCTAGCCGCTTGCCCGCTTCTTCCAGAGCTTTACGCTGTTCCAATGTGGGCTGTTTCGGGAAAGGAATAGAGCCGCTTTCCAATACTTGTTGAGCTATCGAATCGAACCGCCCAGCCAGAATATCTTCCTCAATCTGTTTATCCCATTGGTCCGCCTTGAATTCATCAAACCACTCGGAAAACTGCTTAAGCTCAGACGGGGGCAATTGGGATACTTCGCGCTCAAGTTCTTCTACATTCATACTCGTAAACCTCAAAGATCAAGCCACTTCCCGCATAGGTCGCACACAAGGCTGCGGAAGTACTCGGCCCTCTTCCCGGAAATGCCGAATCACATCCTCGACAACCTCGCATAACTCGCCATATAACCTAATGGGATCGTCACCATGAATGCCGGTAATCAAATCAGGACATTTCCCTAAATAAACCTGATCCTCTTCACTCCATTCAACCCACTTATGAAAGTGATCGCTGTCTTTCATGGCTTCACCTCCTCAATAGCCTGCTGAACCTGCTTTTCCTGGTAAGGCTTTGCGTCATCGCCGGGGCTTCCGCTTACCGTAACCGCGCCGGAATACTTTGGATGGACAAATTTCCGATGCGAACCTTTCCCCGCCCCGCTAATTTCGTTAAAGCCCGCCGCCCCCAATTCGCGGATAAGCTCCCTGATTTTCTTGGGCATGTATTTGTGCCTCAAAAAACCAAGCTCGAATTTACTTTCCCATCATCCCAATAAACCGATCAAACAACGGCTTCAAATCATGCGGGCCAGGGCTGGCTTCCGGGTGGCCCTGGAAACTGAACGCGGGCCGGTCGGTCAGTTCGATGCCCTGCAAACTGCCATCGAATAGCGAGCGATAACTGGGCCGGACATTGGCGGGCAGCGTGGTTTCGTCCACCGCGAAGCCGTGGTTCTGGCTAGTGATGAGGACGCGACCCGTGTCCAACTCCTGCACCGGATGGTTGGCCCCGTGATGGCCGAACTTCATCTTGACGGTGCGGGCACCGGCGGCGAGGCCCAACAACTGATGACCCAAGCAAATGCCGAATACCGGCAGCTTGAGTTCCAGGAAGGTGCGGATGGCTTGGATGGCGTAATCGCACGGCTCGGGGTCGCCGGGACCATTGGACAGGAACACGCCGTTGGGTTCTAACGCCAACACCTCTTCGGCAGAAGTCTGCGCGGGCACCACGGTCAGGCGGCAACCCCGGTCGGCCAGCAGGCGCAGGATGTTGCGCTTCACGCCGAAATCGTAAGCCACCACATGGAACCGGCCCGCCTCCGGCGCGGTGTAGCCCTGGCCCAAAGCCCACGAGCCTTCCGTCCAAGGGTAGCGCTCCTTCACGCAGACTTCCTTCGCCAAGTCCATGCCCTGCAAGCCGGGGAACTCCCGCGCCTTGGCGATGGCGGCTTCGGCGTCCAGATTCTCTCCGGCCATGATGCAGCCGCGCTGGGCGCCCTTGTCGCGGAGAATGCGGGTCAGCTTGCGGGTGTCGATGCCAGCGATGCCCACCACATTCTTCGCCCGAAGGTAATCGGACAGGCTCTGCTCGGAGCGCCAATTGCTCAGGCGTAGCGGAACATTCTTCACCACCAGCCCGCTGGCGAAGATGCCGGTCGATTCGATGTCCTCGCCGTTGATGCCGGTGTTGCCGATGTGGGGATAGGTCAGGGTAACGATTTGGCGGGCGTAGGAGGGATCGGTGAGGATTTCCTGGTAGCCCGTGATGGAGGTGTTGAAAACGACCTCGCCCACCGAGGAGCCTTCCGCCCCGATGGCTATCCCTTTGAAAATCGTGCCGTCTTCCAGGGCCAGTAATGCGTGAGTATTGGAGCTAGGATTCAATTCAGTCACCTTCAAACGTGCGAAACGGGAAGAACCGTGGGGTTCCTCCCGTCCCTAAAGAATTCTTATAAATCGTAAAGTTGGCGGAATTTTAAGTAAATCCCGGCGGGCTGTCCATGCACGATGGCGGTGCAGGCGGGGCGGTCGCACGATCTACTTTCTCCCTCTCGCCTTTGAGAGAGGGCGGGGCGAGGGTATCCAAATTGGGATTCATCCCCATTCCATCATGAATTCGGATTCGCCGTTTTTTAAGGAGGAAATCCTTTTTTTGACACCCTCACCCCAACCCTCTCCCAAAGGCAAGAGGGAAAAAACGCACAAGCGCTACCGGCCAATCAGCCAACAATAATGAATCCGGGCGTTCCGCTCGAAATCCTTGGGGATGGTTTTCCGGCTCACGTCCTCGATTTTCAGGTCCGCCAGCGCTTCCATATCCAGCTTGAACTTGCGGTGATTGGTGGAGAACACCAGCGTCCCGCCCGGCGCCAACAAGCTCACGCACCGCCGAATCAGCCCCACATGGTCCCGCTGAATATCCAGCGTCCCGCGCATCCGCTTGGAGGTGGAAAAGGTCGGTGGGTCCAGGAAAATCAGGTCGTAGCGCCACGCCCCATCAACCGCCTCATCCAGCCAGTCCAAGCAATCGGCCTGGATCAGTTCGTGGCGGTTGCCGCGCAGGCCGTTGAGATCGAGATTGCGCTGCGCCCAATCCAGATAGGTCCGCGACATATCCACCGTGGTGGTGGACGCGGCCCCGCCCTTGGCGGCGTAGACCGTGCCCGAGCCGGTGTAGGCGAACAGGTTCAGGAAGCTCTTGCCCTCCGCCCGCTCGCGCAGCAGTTGCCGGGTGATGCGGTGATCGAGGAACAAGCCGGTGTCCAGGTAATCCTCGAAATTCACCCAGAACTTCAAGCCACCCTCCTCCACTTGATAAAACCGGCCTGATTCCGACTGCTTTTCATATTGCGCCGCGCCCTTCTGGCGGCGGCGGACTTTCAGGAAGATTTGGGCGGGCGGAATCTCCAACACAGCAGGTAGCCCGGCCAGTGCCTCGATTAAGCGGCTTTCCGCCTTGGCCGGGTCGATGCTGGACGGCGCCTCGTATTCCTGGACGTGTACCCAAAGCTGTTCGCCCTGGTACACATCCACCGCCACGGCATATTCCGGCAAGTCCGCGTCGTACAGCCGATAGCAGGACACCCCGCTTTTCCGCGCCCAGCCGCCCAGATTCTTGAGGTTCTTCCGCAAGCGGTTGGCGAACATTTCCGCCCCGCCGGCAGTGATGTCCACCGCCCTGGCTCGGCGGAACAGGTCGCGTATCTGCCGCTGAGCGTCCGACAGCGGCCCGCCCTCGTGGGGCGTGAAGAAGCGTTCCCCGGCCACCTCGAAGTTGAACAACTTGCATTCCAACGCGCCGTTATACAGCGCGTACTGGCGGGTGGCGCGAAGTCCGACCTTGAAGGCCAGTTCCGTATTGCCGGTGAAAACGCTGGCCTTCCAGCCCCGGAAATGATTTTTCAGCGTGTCGCCCAATTCCCGGTATAGCGGCTCCAGGGTCGTCTCGTCCCCCAAGCGCTCGCCGTAGGGCGGATTGGCGACGAGCAGCCCGGTCGGGTGGCGCGGACGGACCTCGCCGACGGATTTCCGCTCCACATGCACCCTGCCCCGCAGCCCGGCCCGCTCGATGTTACCCAGCGCGTTATGGATGGCCTCCCGGTCGAGATCGTAGCCGACGATGGTCGGGAGCTTTTTCACGCCGATGTCGGAACGCGCCTCGGCCTCGCTCACCAGCCGCAACCACAGGGCCGAGTCATGGCCCCGCCAACCGAAGAAGCCGAACGAGGGCCGCAATAAGCCCGGCGCGGAATCCGCCGCCATCAGCGCCGCCTCGATGGGCAGCGTGCCGGAGCCGCACATGGGGTCGATGAAATGCCCGCCCGCCTCGGCGACTTTCGGCCACCCCGCCCGCAGCAGAATCGCCGCCGCCAGATTCTCCTTGAGGGGCGCTTTGCCACCTTCCGTTCGATAGCCGCGCTTGTGCAGGCTTTCGCCGGACAAGTCGATGCCCACCGTGGCGAGGTCTTTATCGAGATAGACATTCACCCGCAAGTCGGGCTGCGCCAAATCCACCGACGGACGCACGCCGTGCTGTTCCCGGAAGTGGTCGACGATGGCGTCCTTGACCTTCTGCGCCCCGAACAGCGTGTGGTTGATGGCGGAACGGCTGGACGCGAAGTCGATGGCGAAGGTGGCGTCGGGGTCCAAATGTTCGCCCCAATCGATGGCGTAGACCCCGACGTACAGCGCTTCCGGGGTCGCCGCCGGGAACTGGGCGATGGGTAGCAGAATCCGGTTGGCGAGGCGTGACCAGAGGCAGGCTTTATAAGCGGCTTCGAGGTCGCCACTGAATGAGGCGCCGGCCCGGCCTTCGGCGACATCGGCTAGCCCTAAGTCGCGGAGTTCTTGGGCGAGGAGCAGTTCGATGCCGAGGGGGGCGGTGGCGAAAAAGCGATGGGATGAATGCATGGAAGAATGAAAAGGCGATAAAAATAAAATCGGGCCGGTCCATTGTAGGTCGGACTTAAGTCCGACCTACAGCCCTAATCCCGTTCCGCGAGGGCCAAATCCAACTCCCGCTGACACCCCGTCAACTGCGTCTTATACCGCGTGGCATTGGTCGCCACCTTGCGGGCCACTTGCAGCAGCCACGACTTGGCCTTGTGCGAGCCGCGCTTATAGCCGCCGTGCCCCTCATGATAAGCAAGATACTGGCGGTAAGCGTCGTGCTTGGGGATGCCGAGCTTGCTATAGCTTTGATAGGTATACCAGCCGACAAAGTCGGTGGCATCGTCGAAATCATCGCGGTCGGCCCCGGAATGGCCAGTGTCGGCCAGATACCAATCCCAGGTCGGGTCGGTGGCCTGCCCGTAGCCATAGGCCGTGGTCGGGCGCCACAACGGAATGAAGCCGAGGAACCGATAGCGCGGCGGGCGGGCGTCCTCCACGAAGCTGGATTCCTGATTGATGATCGCCATCTGCACCGGCACCGGCACGCCCCAACGCTGCTGCGCCTTGCGGGTGGCGGCATACCAGTCGTCCTTCTCGTGGAAGATCGAACAAATATTGGCCGGGTTCTTGGGCGGCAGCGAGGCGCACCCGGCCAACAGGAGCAGCAACAGCAATGGGAGGGATGGCTTCATGGAAAGGCAGGCGACGGCTTCGGACGGGCCGCAGTATGAGCGAAGTACGCCGGGTTTTCAAAAACATCACAACTTTCCGCAAAGCCAGCGGTTGCCCCGACCATTCACCCTTCGATACCTCAGGGCGAACGGTCGGGGCCATCCTCCGTTCGTGCTGAGGCCCGTCCTGAGCGCAGCCGAAGGGTATCGAAGCACGCACGGAGGATGGCCCGTCAGTCCGTGATGTCCGGCTCGAAAAACACCCACCGCACCTGGGGAAACGCCAGCCTCAACCCCGCCTCGCAGCGGTTGATGTCCTCAATCAAATCGACGGCGGCAATCACATCCCGCATTTCCGCCTTCACCGCCACCATCACGTCCTCGCCCAGTTGCAGCGTCACCACGTTGAAAACCCGCCGCACTTCTTCCCGGCCCTCCAGGTAGTGCAGAATCGCCTCCCTGACCTCCATCTCCACGCTCTGACCGATGAGCAGCCCCTTGACCTGGGCACCAATGCATACCGCCACCAGCACCAACAACACGCCGATGGCGATGCTACCGGCGGCGTCATACATGGGATCGCCGGTATAAATGGCGAGCAGCACCGCGATGAGCGCCAGCGTCAGGCCCGCCAGCGCCGCCACGTCCTCGCCCAGCACCACGATCAACTCGCTCTGCCGGGTCTGCCGGAACCAGCGCCACAGCCGCTTGCCCTTGCGCTGCTTGTTGATCTCCCGCAAACAGCCGTACAGCGACACGCTTTCCATGACCACGCTGAACCCCAGAATGCCCACCGCCAGCCAGGGCGATTCCATGCCTTCGTGGGCCTCAAGCTTGTGGATGCCCTCGTAGATGGAGAACAGCCCGCCCATGCTGAACAGGATCAGGGCCACGATGAACGACCAGAAATAGATGGCCTTGCCGTGGCCCAGCGGGTAGTCGGGCGAGGGTGGCTGTCCGGCCTTCTTCAAACCCAGCAGCAGCAAGCCCTGGTTGCCGCAGTCGGCGAAAGAATGGATGGCTTCCGCCAGCATGGAATTGGAGCCGGTGTGGAGCGCCGCGAACAACTTGGCCCCGGCGATGGCGGCGTTGGCGCCGAGCGCGAAAAAGATGGACCTGAGGGAGTTGGCTTGGTGGGACATGGGATAGCGGGTTTTTATAGATATGGGAAGTGAAAAATACGCAACGGTGGGCGCGTCCTTCAGGGCGCGACTCTCGTGGTGGCTTGTCGCGCCCTAAAGGACGCGCCCACTGGGATTATTGCAACAGCCGCCGCTGGAACCGCCAGATCGCAATGCCCGTCGCCGCCACGGCGTAGCCCAGCGGCACCGCCAGATGGGAGAGCAAATCCAGCCCCAGCCGCCCGACCACCAAGGACCGCACCGCCTCAACCACATGGAACAGCGGCAAACAGCTCATGCCCAAGCGCAACGGCTCGGGGAGCGATGTCAGTGGGAAGAACACGCCGCTCAGCAACACCATGGGCGTGATCGCGAGGGTGATGTAATAGACGAAAAAGTCGTAGCTGCGGGCGAAAGACGTCACCAGCAAGGCCATGCCACCGAAACACAACCCGGCCAGGAAGGACACCGGCAGCACCGCCAGCGCCGTCCAGTGGGGCAGCAGCCCGAACAGGGCCGTCACCGCCAGAATCAGCCCGGAATTGATGAGGCTCTTGGTGCCCATCCACAGCACCTCGCCCATCACCACGTCGCCGATGCCTAAGGGCGCGGCCAACATGCCGTCCCAGGTGCGCAGGACTTCCATCCGGGTATAGGCCAGATACAGCCCCTCGAAGGTGGCGGCGTTCATGGCCGAGGTGGAAAGAATGCCAGCGGTGATGAAGCCGAGATAGGAAAACCCGTCCACCTCGCCGATGAAGCTGCCCAGGCCGTAGCCCAGCGCGAACAGGTAGAACAGCGGTTCGGCGAAGCCACCCAACAGCGCGGTGCGGGCCGACTTCCGCCACACCAGGGCGTTGCGCCGCCACACCGCCCACCAGCGCCCGAACGCCTCACCCATCCCGCAACTCCCGCCCGGTCAGCTTGAGGAACACATCCTCCAGATTGGCCGGGCGATAGGCGTAATTGAGCCGCCCGCTCCAACCGTCCAGGGTATTCACCAGGCAATCCAGCTTCTCGCCGTAGAAAAACACGCTCTCACCCACCCGCTCGCAGCGGATGCTGCAATCCATTGGCGCGGTTGCCAGCCAGCGGTCCAGTTCGACGCCATGCACTTCCAGCACATGCGACTCGATGGACTCGCGGATCAAGGACTGCGGGCTTTGGTCAGCCAGCACCCGGCCATGGTCCATGAGGATGATGCGGTTGCAGAGGCGCTCGGCCTCGTCCATGTAATGGGTGGTGAGGATGATGGTCAGCCCTTCCTTTTGCAGTTGCCGCAGCAGTTGCCAGAGGTTCTGGCGGATTTGCGGGTCGAGTCCGGTGGTGGGTTCGTCGAGGATGAGTAATTCGGGCCGGTTGATGAGGGCGCGGGCGATGGAGAGGCGCCGCTTCATGCCGCCAGAAAGCTGGTTGATGCGGGACTGGGCCTTGTCCTCCAGCGCCGCCAACTTGAGTAGGCCGGGAATGCGGGCCGCTATCTCCCGCCGGGGCAAGCCGAAATAGCGGCCATACACTTCGAGGTTTTCGACCACGGTGAATTCCGGGTCGAGGGTGTCGGACTGCGGCACGATGCCGATCTTGCAGCGCATGGCCCGCGCCTCGCAGGGAATCAGAAATCCCATGACCGACAATTCGCCCGCCGTCGGCGGCGCGTTGCCCACCAACATTTTCAGGGTGGTGGTCTTGCCCGCGCCGTTGGGACCGAGGATGCCGCAGAACTCGCCCCGGCCTATGGAAAAGGAAATCCGGTCCACCACGCACTGCCGCCCGTAGTATTTGGTCAAGCCGTCGGCCTGGACAATGGGTGTTTGGATTAAGGTCACGGGAACAGAGGGATTGGGTGCCGTTGTGGGTCCGTTCCGGGGCAGGACGGTGATGATGGTTGGAGTTGGAAAGGGCGGTGATTATAGCATTCGCCCTTTGCGCACCGGGGCGCACGGGCCAGCCAGGGCAATTACGCCACGTCTCTTTGGTCCTCTCCCCCGCCGGCAGGGGGAGCAAAAAGTCGCTATACCAACGGAGGTGTCTATATAGCGCCTGAAAATCTGGCGTCGGCTTGATCTTGCTTAAACCAAGTTGCGACACCTGTGTAATACAATGCAGACCTGCATTCTTCAGGAGCAACCATGAATACAAATCAATACACCCACGCCGATTGTGGCTGCGGCAAGGGGACCGACCGATATGTCAGCTTTGAGGGAATCGACTGCGACGGGAATGCCCGCCGAGTGATGGAAATGATCGAGCGGAATATGGCCGCATCCGGGGCCAGCCGCTCCTTCTGGGAATACTTCATGGCGAAACGCAAACCCCGCAGCGGCCCGCCGCCGGATGATCTTTACCTGATTCATTGCCATATCAATCAGGTCAGGGAGTTATTCGAGGAATGCGGCGACGAGGAAGCGCTGCAATTACTGGCGCTACTTGAAGAGGAATGCTGCTGAGATTTTGGACCGTCCGGGATGGCAGGATCAATCCCGTCCCGGACGGGAGATCTGACGACTGAATATTCTTGCCAATCAAGTGTCGATATATCCAAATCAGTAGACGGCGCAGGGAACCGGGCCAAGCAATCAAGCCTCCAACTAAGAGGCTGAATATATTGCCAGCCCTAAAACGATTAGAAAATATCCGCATTTGAATCAGAATTAAAGCCAAGGAGGGTTTTGTGAAAACTGCCAAACAGAATCTTGTAAGCATTTCTGCCGCGATTGCCTTGCCGCTACTATTAAGCGGATCATTTTCCACCATCGCCGCTCCCCAAAAGTATTACGTCCAGCAAAATCTAGTATCAGATCAAGCCGGACAAGCCAGCACCACCGACCCTGACCTGATAAACGGTTGGGGAATCGCCTTCGGTCCATTCGGCCCCATTTGGGTCGCGGACGCCGGGACCGGCAAATCCACCATTTATAACGGCACGGGCACCAAACAATCTATCGTCGTAACCATACCTTTGCCACCGGGCAGCACCGATCCAAACTCCAGCCCCACCGGCATCGTATTCAACGGTTTCGCCGGAACCACCGGCGCGGTGCAGTTTCCGGTATCCAGAGGCACCGCTTCAGGGTCGAGCAATTTCATTTTCGCCACTGAACAAGGCACTATAGCTGGTTGGTCATCCACCGTAGACCCGGCCAATGCGATTATCACCGTTAATAACTCGGTGTCCGGCGCTATTTATAAAGGCTTGGCTTTAGGTGCCGATGGCACCCGCCGGTTGCTGTATGCCACCGATTTTCGTAACGGCAAGGTGGATGTGTTTGACAGTAATTTCCAGCCAATTACCGACCTGCCGTCCGGTGCATTTACCGATCCTAAGCTTCCCACGGGATATGCCCCCTTTGGCATCCATAATATCCAGGGTGCCATATATGTGACCTATGCCAAGCAAGATCAAAACCGCGTGGATGATGTGCCGGGAGCAAGATTGGGTTATGTGAGCATATTTGATGCGAGGGGGCAGTTTATCAAGCGGCTTATTTCAAAAGGTCGATTGAATGCGCCTTGGGGTATCGCCCTGGCTCCGGCGGATTTCGGGCAATTCGGGAATCGCTTGCTGGTGGGTAATTTCGGGGATGGCAAGATCAATGTTTATGATCCGGCCACGGGTGCTTATGTCAGCACCTTAAGGCAGGCGGCGAATGCGCAAATTGTGGTCGATGGGTTATGGGGGATTAGCTTCGGCAATGGGATAAATAGTCAGGGCACCAATCAGCTTTTCTTCGCGGCGGGTCCGAATGGGGAAGCTCACGGGTTGTTTGGGTATATTCAGGTTAAGCCGACCACTCCGCAATGATTGTTGAATAGCTTTTACTCTGGGCATGAAAAAGCCCCGTCCGTGAGGATGGGGCTTTTTGTTTGGGGGTATTAGAATTCAGCTCATAGGATGTGCCGGCGAAGGAAGCGCATCACGCGGAGTGGGATGATGCGCTTCGTGCCTCAGCGCATCCTATGGTCCTAGATTAATAGCTTCGATCACCCGATTTTCACAGTGCTCCATCCGATAATGATTGGTTATCCAGTAACCCAGTTCTCGATGATTAAGCCAGGAACCTGCTCATGATGGCGCTCATTATTGGTAACTAGGATCAAACCCTCCGCTAAGGCATGGGCAGCGATTTGCGTATCGAAGGTTCCAATGGGACGCCCAGTCCGCTTTTGTTGGGCAGCGAGACGGGCATAATGGTCCGCCGCCTGCGAAGTCCAATCGAGTATGGGGATTTCTTCAAAAAACTCATCAATCAACCGGAAACGCTTATCGCCGGGTTCCATCAGGTTTTGCCCATAACGTAACTCGGCCCGAGTAATCACCGAAATCGCCACCTCGCCCGCCATCATTGCTGCTCTCATTTTGAGTTGCAGTGTCGGGAATTTCCGCTTGAGAAAGAAACTGGATATATCGGTATCAACGAGATAGCGGATCATTCGTCGGCTTCCCCGAACAAATTGCGCGGCTCTTCGATGGAGTCAATTCGCTCGCTTAAGAATTTTTCAGGGAGTGGGTCGGCGTCCAACAGGGCAAAAAATGCTTCTAGTGATTTTCGGGTGGGTTTTGGCGTCAAGATGATTTCGTTATTGACCGAACCCTTTCTCACCCATACCTCATCCCCTTCAAGGCAAAATGTCTCGGGTAGCCGGATGATATGGCTGTTGCCGGACTTTTCTAGTTTGGCGATTGCGATCATGTTGGGCCTCGTTTATTGATGGCTCTGGTAAGTATGTAGGTTGGGGTGACGGTAGGAACCCCAACGCCGCGCCCGACGATTGGGAATGTTGGGGTTCGTGCCTCACCCCAACCTACGGGCTGATTATTTGGCATGTATAACAGGGTTTGATTTTTGAATAAACCGAATCAGCTTGTCTAACTGCTCGCGTAGGTCGTGTTGTTCAAATGTTGCCGAATATTTTTTGGTAATATATTTGGCAATCTCAGTTTTAGGTGCTTGATCCTTTTTGCTATTTTGTCTGGTTATTGAAAGGGTGTTCTCAAACTTCCCAAATTTGGACCGAACGGTTGCGCTGGGGATTGTCGCTTCAATTGCCTTCTTGACATATTCGGTTGGTAAATAGTTTTCGATTTCCCGTCCTTCAGTGATCCAAGCATGGCCCGGCCCCTGGTCGAATTTATCTCGCAGCCTTAGTTTGGTGTTATTGAGATGTGCGGAATTATTGGCGCGGTCACTATCCATTACAATAACGCCCCGCCTATTGAGTCGGCGCAGAGAAATGAAGTCATCAAGGCTATCGGCATCAATATCCGAGCCGCACAAGTGTGACGCTAGTCTTCCGCCGTAAAACATAATTGAGTAATGGATGCCCTCGACAAATTGCGGGGTCAGCGCGTTTAGCCAATAGTTCAGGTAAATACGGTCGGACGGACCTTCAACCCAGATAACGCAATTCGCTTGGAGTAGGTCGGATGGATGATAGCCTAAATCTTCGCAGACGGCTGAGCGCTTTCTATCGGACGTTACCCGTTCAACAATGGATTGCCCTTGTTGTAAGGATATGTGATAGATTTCCGCATCCGGGGTATCCATTAATGCAGCGGAGTGGGTGGTTATGAAATATTGGTTATTGGTATTTTCCGCCAAGTAGCGCACGAACTTCTTTTGAAGTATTGGGTTTAAGTGAATTTCCGGCTCCTCAATGCAGACAACATAATTCTCAAGGATGGTGGCGGCTGAGGCCAATATGATGACCTCGTGTATGCCGGTTCCTAGCGATTCCAATGGCAAGGTTTTTCGGTCCATGTGGACCAAAATTGTGTCTCTCTCGTGAGGAATTTCGATTCTTGCGGTTTTGTTATCGGTAACATTTTGCAAGAACTGATTTATAGCCTCGAATTTTTGTTTGTCTTGTTGATTATGAACATCAGGGTTTTGCAATTTAACAAGCCGCTCGATAATTCCCTCCCCATCAAAGCCTTCCGAAATGCTTCCTTTTTTGCCCACTTGACGTATGGCTGGAATAAGCACCATATGGGGTTTTGTAATGTTGGGCGTTATTTTTCTCAATGTTTCTGGAAACCAATGAGCCTCTCGTGACCCACGTCCATGCCCCGTTAAAGCACTCCAGAATCTTTGCAACCAATAATCATCGAGAACACCAAAAGCTTTTTCCCAGCTATCAGAAACCAGCTTATTTGGTCCATCAAAATAAAACCATGCCTCATTAGTTTCGTCTATCTCGGATTTTTTTTCTAGTATCTGACGAAGAAGGTGACAGAATTCCTTTGGATTCTTTTGGTCAAAAATATCTTTGTAGTTTTCCGGCACCTGCCCAACATCATCTGAAACCACCTTCATAGGAATGCCAAGTTGAAATTTTGGGCGATTTGGCATGTGCATATCGAGATCACTCAGACGCCAGTCAGAATCGGAATAAACTTTTCTATTTTTATTGGATGACCGAGCAAAATGCTCTTGCAATAGCCGTAGCACGTTTGATTTGCCACTATTGTTCTGCCCTATTAATAAATTAACTTTAGCAAGTCGTTCAAACCGCTGCGGCGTTTCTCCAAAACTTCTATAACCAGCCACAGCAAACGCATCTAGCAAAATTGGTTCGTTATTATTCATTGGGCACTAAATTTAGAATTATTGAATGTAATAGGATAGGTGAAGAGCAACTGAACCGACTGCTTCAAGCCAGTCGCCACGATAGGTTCCGCCATCACCCACCCATCCTATAACGGCAGCCAATCCCAAGCATCCACCCAAAGGTTCTGGAATTCAGCGGGATACCAGATTTTGAACCGTTTGAAAGCCACCGTGCCAATCTGCTCCCGCCCGCCGAAGCCCCCCTCGAATGATCATCCCGCCCAAAATTTCCCGCCATCCAAGTAACAACACCTTTCCCCACCCCGAATTCCCACCCCCGCCCGAACCTGCCACAATTCCTCGGGTCTCACCCCCAGCCCCGGCAAACTCCCCGACCACCACCCCGACACCATAATGGACTTCATCCGTATTCGCGGCGCCCGCACCCACAACCTCAAGAACATCGACCTCGACCTCCCCCGCGACAAGCTGATCGTCATCACCGGCCTGTCCGGCTCCGGCAAGTCCTCGCTGGCCTTCGACACCATCTACGCCGAAGGCCAGCGCCGCTATGTGGAATCGCTGTCCGCCTACGCCCGGCAATTCCTGTCGGTGATGGAAAAGCCCGACGTGGACCACATCGAAGGCTTGTCCCCGGCCATCTCCATTGAGCAGAAATCCACCTCCCACAACCCGCGCTCCACCGTCGGCACCATCACCGAAATCTACGACTACCTGCGCCTGCTCTACGCCCGCGTCGGCATCCCGCGCTGCCCGGACCACGGCGTGTCGCTGGAAGCCCAGACCATCAGCCAAATGGTGGACCAAGTGCTGGCCCAGCCCGAGGACAGCCGCTGGATGCTGCTGGCCCCGGTGGTCAGCGAGCGCAAGGGCGAGCATGTGCAAGTGCTGGATGACCTCCGCAACCGGGGCTTCATCCGCGCCCGCATCGACGGCGAGGTCTACGAACTGGACGACCCGCCCAAGCTGGATTTGCGGAAGAAGCACACCATCGAAGCCGTCGTGGACCGCTTCAAGGTGCGGCCCGACTTGGCGGTGCGGCTGGCGGAATCCTTCGAGACCGCGCTGAAACTGGCGGAGGGCATCGCCCTGGTGGTGTCCATGGACGAGGCCAAGACCGAAATGGTCTGTTCGGACAAATACGCCTGCCCCCATTGCGGCTACTCCCTGAGCGAGTTGGAGCCGCGCATCTTCTCCTTCAACAACCCCAAGGGCGCATGCCCGGCCTGCGATGGCCTGGGGGTGAAGCAGTATTTCGACGCCCGGCTGGTGGTCCACGACACGCGGGCTAGTCTGGCCGACGGCGCGGTGCGTGGTTGGGACCGGCGCAACGCTTATTACTACCAGATGCTTCTGTCGCTGGCCGAGCATTACGGCTTCGACCCGGAACAGCCCTTCGGCGAACTGCCGGAATCCGTCCGCGCCGTCATTCTCCAGGGCAGCGGTAAGGAAGCCATCCCCTTCAAAGTGCAGAGCGCTCAGGGCAAAACCGTGGTGCATCGGCATGTGTTCGAAGGCGTCATTCCCAACATGGAACGGCGCTACCGGGAAACCGATTCGGTGATGGTCCGGGAGGATTTGGCGAAATACCTATCCAGCAAGCCCTGCCCGGAGTGCGGCGGGGCGCGGCTGAACTTGGCGGCGCGGCATGTGTTCGTGGCCGACCGGCCCCTGCCCGCGCTGACCGCGCTGCCCATTCGGCGGGCGGTGG
>NZ_JBTEKS010000045.1:0-17911 GCF_054333355.1 Methylomagnum sp.
AGCCTGCGGCCCCATCGGCGGCTAGCGGGCCGACCCGTTAAGTCCCCCGACGGGTATCAAGAGAACCGGCAACGCGACCCACAGCACCGCGAGCAACGCCAACCCGCCGAAAGCCACCGTCATCCAGCTCAGGAAGGCCGCCGTGCCGTGGCCCGGGCGCTCGCGCACCCGGCGCCAGGCGGGGAAGACCAGCGCCACGATGGCGGCCACGGCCAGCACGGTGGCGAGGCCCACGGCCCAGGACACCAGGCCCGCGCCGAGCCAGCTCACGCCGTGGAACTGTCGCGCCACCGCCAGGGCCGAGAACACGTAGACGAACAGGAAATGGGCGCCCCAGACGATGGGGCCGGACAGCATCCGCAGGATTTCGAGGGTGAAGCGCCGCGCCGGACCCATCGCGGTCACCCGAGCAACCGGGGGGCCAGGTGGACCAGGGCCAGGCCGAGCAGCCCTTGGACCACCGTGTAGTGCCAGAACAGCCGGGTGTTGTCGAAGGTCGCCCGGCGCACTCCGTCCAGTCGACCCGCGAGCGACCGGACCAGGGTGTAGAGGGCCATGGTCGCCACCACCGCGATGAAGAAGCCCTGGATCGACACGACGGCGTACACGACGGCCCCGTAGCTCGAATCGGTGGGGCGCAGCCCCGTCCGCCAGTGGCCGTACAGCTCGGCCCCGAAAGCCCCCACCAATAACACCGCCGCGCCCAGCAGCGCCAGCCGCACCGGCCCGTGCCGATTCGCCGCCAGTTGGTCGCTGGCGAAGGCGATCAACCCGCTGCCGAGCAGGGACAGCAGCGCCGCCGCGCCCGGAAAGCTGGCTTCCGGCAGCCGCGCCGGATCCTTCGGCCAGAACTCCGGCCCCACCGTCCACAGGAAGAAATAGCTGAACACCAGGCAGGCGAAGGTGGAGGCCGACACCAGGATCAGCACCCAGACGGCCCACCAGGAATGGGACATGGAGCCGGTGGCGTAGACCGGCACGGTGAGTCCGCCGCCGATGTCCACCGGCGGATGGTTGGGACCGGGATCGGTGTCCCACACCCAGAGGAAGATCATGGCGAGGGCGAACACCCCCGAAATCAGCGCCAACGCCACCAGCTTCACCGTCAGCAAGAGGAAAAAAGCCGCCGTGCCGAAGGCCGCCAGCACCGGCGGCCAGCCCGGCCCCGGCATTTGCAGGAGGTACAGTGGCCGGGCCTCGATGGGGCTGGTGATCAGGGTCTCCCGCGTGCCGGTGGGGGCGCCGGGCAGGTAGTAGCGCCCGGCTTCCACGTCCTTCGCTAGGTTCGGCTGGTCCCAGAGCGGCTCGCGGCTCGCCACGATGGGGATGCTGCGGCTGGAGTATAGCCCGCTGGGCAGCCATTCCAGGGTGCCGGCGTTCCAGACGTTGCCCGCGCCCTCCTCGTCGCCCGCCAGCCGGAAGTTGCGGGCCAGATCGACCAGGAACAGCAGCACGCCCACCGCGATGAGATAGGCCCCGACGGTCGAGACCAGGTTCAGCCCGTCCCAGCCCAGCCCCGCCGAATAGGTGTAGACCCGGCGCGGCATCCCCACCAGCCCGGTGATGTGCATGGGAAAGAAGGCGGTGTTGAAGCCGACGAAGAGCAGCCCGCACACCCAGCGGCCCAGCCGCTCCGAGAGGGGCCGCTTGCTGACGTAGGGCATCCAGTAGTAGAAGGCCGCGAACAGCGGGAACACCATCCCGCCGACCAGCACGTAGTGCAAATGGGCCACGATGAAATAGGTGTCGTGCGCCTGCCAGTCGAAGGGCACCACCGCCAGCATCACGCCCGTCAGTCCGCCCAGCATGAAGATGAACAGGAAGCCCAGGATGAACAGCGACGGCACCGTGAGCCTCAGCCGGCCCGCCGCGATGGTGGCGATCCAGGCGAACACCTGGATGCCGCTGGGCACCGACACCGCCATGCTGGCGGCGGAGAAGTAGCTCATCGAGAGCTGCGGCATGCCGACGGCGAACATGTGATGCACCCACAGGGCGAAGCTCAACAGCCCCGTGCCGACCAGGGCCAGCACCACCAGCCGGTAGCCCACCAGGGGCGTCTGGGCCATGGTGGGGATGATCATGGAGACCATCCCGGCGGCGGGCAGGAAGATGATGTAGACCTCCGGGTGGCCGAAGAACCAGAAGAGGTGCTGCCAGAGCAGGGGGTCGCCGCCCCGTTCCGCCACGAAGAACGGCCAGTGGAAGGCCCGCTCCAGCTCCAGCAGCGCCGTCCCGAGGATCACCGCCGGGAAGGCGATCATCACCATCACCGCGAACACCAGCATCACCCAGCAGTACACCGGCATCTTGTCGAGGCTCATGCCGGGGGCGCGGGTCAGCAGCACGCCGACCACGATCTCGATGGCCCCGGCGATGGCGGAAATCTCGATGAAGCCGATCCCCAGCAGCCAGAAATCCGAATTGTCGCCGGGACCGTATTGATAGCTGGTCAGGGGCGGATACATGAACCAGCCGCCATTGGGCGCGAGGTCGACGAAGATCGTGCAGAAAAACGCCAGCCCGCCCACGAAATAGGCCCAGAAGGCGTAAGCAGACAGGCGGGGGAACGGCAGGTCCCGCGCCGCCTGCATGTTGGGCAGGATCAGGATGCCTAAGGCTTCCATGGCCGGCACCGCGAACAGGAACATCATCACCGTGCCGTGCATGGTGAACATCTGGTTGTAGACGCTCTGGCTCAGGAAGTCGTTTTCCGGCACCGCGAGCTGGGTGCGCATCAAGAGGGCCAGCACCCCGGCCAGCAGGAAGAACAGGAAGGCCGTGCCGATGTAATAGACGCCGATGTAGGTGTTGTTGACGACGGTGATGGCGTGGAAGCCCCGGGGACGCCGCCAGACCCGCTTCAGCGTGGCGAGTTCCTCGGGCGGGCGGGGCAGGGGGTTGGGGTAATCGTGGTCCGGCGTCATCCGTGTCTCCTCAGGGCGGGGGCGTGGCCGGGGTCGCCGCCGACCGTCGTTGATGGGCCAGCCAGGCCTCGAACGCTTCCGGTGGCTCCGCGACCACCAGGAGGGCCATGTTGGCGTGCTGCGCCCCGCAGTATTCGGCGCACTGCCCCCGCCAGACGCCCTGCCGTTCCGGGTAGAGCCGCAGCGTCGTGACCCGCCCCGGAATCATGTCGATCTTTCCCGCCAGGTTGGGGACCCAGAAGCTGTGGATCACATCCGCCGTGCGGAGCCGGAGTTCCGCCTCCCGGCCCACGGGCAGGTGGATTTCGTTGGCCGTGGGCACGTCGATGTGGTCGGCCTCGTTTAGGTAGTTCACCCGCCACCAGAACTGCTCGCCCACCACCTCGATGCGCAGCGCGGGGGCTGCCGCAGGACTGACGATCTCGCCCGCCACGCGCAGCGTGTGGACCAGCAGCGCCGTCAGCAGGACGACGGGGAAGGCGATGCCGCCGACGACGATGGCCCGCTGGTTGGCCAGCCAGCCCGAAGCCCGGCCCGGCCGGACCACCGACCAGGCCGCGAGGGCCATGACCAGGGCGAAAATGACCGCCGCGCCGCCGAACATCAGCCAGGCGATGTCGGCGATGGCGGTCGCGGTCGGGGTTTGGGGATCGAGGGACGACTGCTGGGCGCCTTGGCCCAAAGCCGGCAGCAGGCCGACGGACAGCCTGGCGAACTGGGCCCGGAAGTTCATAAGGCGCTTCGACACGGCGGAAACCGGCGGAACGCGGCACTTAAGCGCGGGGCGGACTGTCGAAAGGACTATAACGCCGGAAGGCGTCGGATGCTGGACGGACATCGGTCACTCCCTTGGCCGAGGCACCGAGCCGGATGGCTCGGGTTTGCGAACCGTATGCAAGGATGACCATGGTTCAACCGGGAAAGTTTCTACTCCACGCCGCCCTCACCCTCGCCCTGCTGGGGATACTGGGGCTGGTCGGTGGCGCCGTGGTGGTCATCGGTGGCCTGTACAACGTCGCCGCCATTCACCAGCACACCCCGCCGGTCTACAAGCTCCTGGATTTCGCCCTGCACCGGTCGATACAGGTGCGTACCGGCGCCGTCATCCGGCCCGTGCCGGAGGCCGAGGGCAGGTACGAGCAGGGCTTCCGCATCTACCGGGACAAGTGCGTGCAGTGCCATGGGGCGCCCGGCGTGCCCCGCGCCGACATCGGCCAGGGCATGCTGCCGCTGCCCAACGATCTGGTCCAGACCGCCCGCGAACACTCCGCCGAGTACGCCTACTGGGTGGTGGCCAACGGCATCCGCATGACGGGGATGCCCGCCTGGCGGTTCCGGCTGGACGAGCGGGCGCTGTGGGCCGTGGTGGACTTCGTGGAGAGCCTGCCGGCGCTGTCGCCTAAGGGCTATGCGGCGCTGGAACGGACCCTGGGCGGCGGGGCGGCCGGCCTCCCGGCGGCGGCTCCCGGTCGATGCTGCGGGCCGGACGGGAACGCCCCATGAGTACGTGCCACCCAGCCGGATTACCCGCCGCCCTGCTGCTGCTGCTCGCCGCCTGCGACCCGCCCAAGCCGCCCGCCCCGTCGCTGCTCGGCGATGCGGAACGCGGCAAGATCGCCCTGCGCCAGCACGCCTGCCCCGCCTGCCATGTCATCCCCGGCATGGTCGAGGCCACGGGCCGCGTCGGCCCGCCCCTGGACCGCTGGGCCAGCCGGGGCTACATCGCGGGCCGCCTCCCCAACACCCCGGACCACCTGGTCGACTGGCTGCGGCAACCCCAAGCCATCGCGCCCGGCAGCGCCATGCCCGACCTGGGGGTCACGGAGCGGGACGCCTGGGACATGGCGGCTTATCTTTACCGCCCCGACTGAAGACCGTGCCCTACGAAGCCCACACCTTCTTCCTGAACCTGCTCATCATCCTATTGGCGGCGCGGATCTGTGCGGAATTGGCGGCTTTCATCCGCGTGCCGCCGGTGGTGGGCGAGCTGCTGGCGGGGATACTGCTCGGGCCTACGGCCCTCGGCTGGCTGGCCCCGGATCAGGTCATCCACATGCTGGCGGAGATCGGCATCATCCTGTTGCTGTTCGAAGCGGGGCTGGAAACCGACATCCGGCAACTGGCCCAGGTGGGCGGCAAGGCGGCGGTCGTGGCGCTCAGCGGCTTCGTGTGGCCGTTCGCGCTGGGCTTCTCGGTCAGCTACTGGGGCTTCGGGCGGGCCTTGCTGGAGGCGCTGTTCATCGGCGGCACCCTCACCGCCACCAGCATCGGCATCACCATCCGGGTGCTGGCCGACCTGCGCCGGAACAAGTCCCACGAAGCCCAACTGGTGCTGGGGGCGGCGGTGATCGACGATATCCTCGGCGTGGTGCTGCTGGCGGTGCTGTACGAGTTTTCCGTCGGCGGCGGGGTGAGCTATGTCAACGCGGGCCGGGTGCTGGTGTTCATCGCGCTGTTCTTCGTCCTGGCGCCCATCCTGGCCCGGCTCATCTCCGGGGTGATCCGCCGCTTCGACCGGGTCAGCCAGACGCCGGGCCTGGTTCCCACCATGGTGGTGTCCCTGGTGCTGTTCTTCGCCTGGCTGTCCCATGCGGTGGGGGCGCCGGAACTCCTGGGCGGGTTCGCGGCGGGTCTGGCCCTGTCGCGGCGGTTCTTCCTGCCCTTCGGCCTGGCCCTGCACCACGACCCGGCGTTCGCCGAACAGATCGACCGGCAGATGCGGCCTATCATCCACCTGTTCGTGCCGATCTTCTTCGTGATGGTGGGCCTGTCGCTGGACCTTCGGGCCATCGACTGGACCTCGCCGTTCATCTGGTCCTTCTCCGCCTCGCTGATCGGGGTGGCCATGCTGGGCAAGCTGGTCAGCGCCCTGTTCGTCGCCGAGCCCTGGGTGAGCCGCTTGGCGGTGGGGCTGGCCATGGTGCCACGCGGGGAGGTGGGGCTGATCTTCGCGGAACTGGGCCGCACCTCGGGCATCTTCGACAACGAAGTCCACGCCGCCCTAATTATCGTGATTGCGTTCACGACCATCATCGCGCCCCTGTTGCTCAAGTGGTGCTATCACCACTGGGGAGATCGACTGGCCGGCGCCCCGGCAAACGCCACAGATGCCGGCGGCAAACCGCGCCACGCCGGGGATTTCCATTGAATGCGGCCAGCGGCTTGGGCCAGGACGCCGCGACAAGCCCAGTCCGCCTCCCGGAAGGCTGGATAAAAGCATCTCTGGCACCGGGGCGCCGCCCGCGATCCGCGACCGCTTATGAAAAGGCCGACATTGTCGGGATAAATCCCGGCTCCGGTGAGTCCCCGTGTTAACGGACGCCGAAAATGCGGGATTGCCACTATGACCAGGGAGACAGGGACATGAACATTGCGGACCGAGGCCAAGCGCGGGCCGGTGCGGCGCCAATGGAACGCGAGGCCGGGGAGGTCCGGCCTTCCAGGGGATTTCTGGCACAGCGGACGCTGATCGTGGCGGCGACCGGGGCCGCGGTCGTCGGGCTGCTGCTGGCGGTGTGGCAGGTGGCCCAGATTCTGCTGCTCATCTTCGCCAGCCTCCTGTTCGGCATTTTTCTCCGCACCCTCGCCGTCTTCGTCAGCGACCACACGCCGCTGTCCACGGGCTGGTCTTTGGGACTGGTGGTCCTGACGCTGCTGGGCGCCACCGTGCTGATAGGTGCGCTCTACGGCCCCGCCCTCGCCGACGGGTTTTACCAGATGTCCCGGCAGTTGCCCTCGGCGCTCGACCGCCTGCGGGGCGGCCTCGGCCAGTACGCTTGGGGACCCGCCCTGCTGGATGCCCTGTCCAGGGCCGGAAGCGGCCTGACCGATCCCCAGCAGATGTCCAAAATCGCCGGAATTTTCTCGACCGCGTTCGGTGCCCTCGGCAGCGTCCTGGTTGTGTTCGTCGTAGGGCTTTATTTCGCCGCCGATCCCGGGCTCTACATCAACGGCACGGCGCGCCTTTTTCCCGAGAAGCACCGGGGGCGCGTTTGCGAGGCTTTCGGCCATGTGGGGCATGCCCTCCGCTGGTGGCTGATCGGCCGGATCGCCGCCATGCTGGCCGTGGGGGTGTTGACCTTCGCCGGGCTGGCGATCCTGGGCGTGCCGTTCGCCTTCGTTCTCGCCCTGGTCAACGTCCTGCTGGATTTCATCCCCAACATCGGCCCGCTCATCGCCGCCGTCCCGGCAATCATGGTGGGGCTGTCCCAGGACGGGATGACGGCCCTGTACGTGGCCATCCTGTATTTCGTGATCCAGAGCCTGGAGGGCTATCTGATCACGCCCTACATCCAGCAGCGGATCGTGTCCCTGCCACCGGCCCTGCTAATGGCGTCCCAGCTCGTCATGGGCGCGGGCTTCGGGATCCTGGGGCTGCTGCTGGCACCGCCGCTGGCGGTGGCCACCATGGTGCTGGTCCAGATGCTGTACCTCAGGGATGTGCTGGGGGAGAAGGTGGACCTGCCCTGAGTACCGCTCGACCTATGTCCTGGCGTACCGCCGAGACGCCGACTACGCGCTGGAGTCCCGAGGTAACGCAAAGCCAACCCCGCCAACCTATACGTGTTTTCCTTGCCGGAGAAAACGCCATGAAGAACCGCCGCCTGCTCGTTGCACCGGCCACATGCCTGCGCCGTTCATTCCAGGGTTAACAGATAGGCGAGGATCGCCTGCAATTCCGATCCGGGCAGTTCCATGGCGGGCATGGCGCAGCCCGGCTTCTGGGTCTGGGCGTTGGCCACCCAGCCACCCAGGTTGCCGATGCTGTTGGGGAGCAGTCCCGCGCCGATGTGGCGTCGGCTCATCAGATGGGTCAGGTCTGGACCCAGGATGCCTCGCGCCGGGGTTCCGCGCACCGCGTGGCACAGGCCGCAGCGGAGGGTGAAGGCTGTCTGCCCGGCTTGGATCGGCGGGTCGGCCGAGACCATTCCGGCGAAGGCCGTTAATAGCCAGACGGCGCAAACCGACCGCATTCTGGCTGGCCAGCCCATGTCGGGGGCGACTTTCCTTCGCCGGGACCGGGCCGTCATGGCGGCAGTCCCAGCGGACTCAGCGCCGAGGGTGCCGGATGGGCGGGCTTTTCCGGGGCGCCCGGTTCGGGGGGCGGCGGCGCCTTGCCGAGGGTCTCGATGTAAGCCACCAGATTCCAGATGGCCTCGGGCGGCAGGCTCCGGCCCCAGGACGGCATCCCGTTGGGCCGGCCCTGGTGGATGCTGAGGTAGATGGTGGCCGACGTGCCGCCGTATATCCATTCCCCATCGCTCAGGGACGGTCCCATGCCGCCGCCGCCCAAGGGCGCGTGGCAGCCATTGCAGTTCATGGCGGCGAACAGCTTCTCACCCTGGACGATGGCATTGGGATCGTGTCCAAAGGGATTTTTGATGTCCGGCCCCGGCCGATCACCGATGGGATTGCCCGAAACGGGGACCTCCAGCAACTGCGCCGCGCCCGGACGGAGGGCATACGGTTGACCCGCCACGGTGTCAACCGATTCCAGCAGGGCGACGGCCAGACTCCAATGAATTGCTCGCTTCTGAATTGCTCGCTTCATGATTCCCTTCCAAGCTGCGACGAGTCCGGGCCTTAATTCCTCCGACCCATCCGCCGCGGCGGGGTTCAGCCGCTTTTGAACCCGGCACCGGGAAACGGCCCGGCCCGGATCGGGTCTTAGCCCCATGAAGCGACATTTCACCCGCCCGGCGCGGCGGCTGCTCGCCGCCGCCGAGTCCACCCTGTTGGCCCGCGAGTTCTTCACTCTGGCGCTGGTGCTGCTGGTCGCCACGGCCGTCTGGGGTTTCATCGCCCTCGCCGACGCGGTCGTCGAGGGCGGAACCCGCGCCGTGGACACCGCTCTCCTGCTGGCGTTGCGCAGCCCCACCGATCAGGCCGATCCCCTCGGGCCGAAGTGGCTGGAGGAGCTGTTCCGAAATTTCAGCGCCCTGGGCAGCGTCGCCGTGCTCCTGTTCATATCCCTTAGCATCGCCGGCTTCCTCGCCCTACAGCGCAAAAGCCACGAACTGCTCTTGCTGGCCGTCGCGGTGAGCGGCGGCCTCCTCCTCGGCAACGCCCTGAAGGTCGGCTTCGACCGGCCCCGCCCCGATCTGGTCCCCCATGGCGATTACGTCACCACGGCGAGCTTTCCCAGCGGGCATTCGATGCTGGCGACCGTCACCTACCTGACCCTGGGTGCCCTGCTGGCCCGCATCACCCCTGATCGGCGCACCAAGCTGTACGTGTTGGTCGTGGCCATCGCGCTCAGTTTCCTGATTGGCCTGAGCCGCGTGTACCTGGGCGTGCATTGGCCCTCGGACGTGGTGGCCGGCTGGATGGCCGGCGCCGCCTGGGCCTTGCTCTGGTGGCTGGTCGCCCGCTGGTTGCAGCGGCGCCGGAGACTGGGCCAGGGGCGGCGGGAACCTCGACTGTGATCGGGAGGCGCGGCCCGCCTTCCGCTACCGAGCTGGCTTGACGAGGTAAAGCGGCTTGGGCGCCACCCGGAAGTGCAGCGGCGTCCTGAGCCAGTCAATTTCGCCGTCGGTCGCCACCTTGATCCGGTGGCGGGCGAATAGCGACGGCCAGACCCGCAGCCCCCGGAAGGGAAAGCTCAGGATGCTCCCCGCCTCGCCCAGGTTGCCCAGGGCGCCGCGCCACATGAGTCCCACCATGGCCGCCTTGCCTATCGGGTGCAGCATGACGGCGACGAGTTCACCCGCCCCCGCCTTCTCATGCTCCGGCAGCCCGATCTGCTCCAGTTGCAGGGCGTTGTTGCCCACAAACAGGGTGGGCGTCCACAGGGACCGGGTCGCCGACCGGGTTTCCAGAATGATCCGTAGCACCCGATGCCGGCGCAGCAGCGCCACGGCACTGGCCAACATCGCCACGGGCCTCCGTCGGCCGAATTGACGCTTGAAGGCTTCACGCGTCTCCAGCAGCTCTGGATAGAGGCCCAGACTGGCATTCACCAGGAACACCCGGTCGTTGACCAGTCCCACCTGGACGGGTTGCGGCTCGCCTTCCAGCAGCAGCCGCGCGGCTTGCCCGGGTTCCTCGGGAATCCCGTGGGTGCGGGCGAAGTAATTGAACGTGCCTTGCGGCAGCACGCCGATCGGACACCCGTGAGGCCAGGCCTGTTGCACCACCGCATTGATCGCTCCATCGCCACCCGCCGCCACCACCAACCCATGGTTGCGTAACGCGAGCGCCACGGTTTCGGCGGCGATGGGTGGAAGCTCCCGGGGATCGTGGACCAGGCGAATGCTATGGGGGCGGCCCGCGGCGCCGAATACCGGCTCGATCTGCCGCCGGACCTCCAGGGGATCGTCGCGTCCCGAGCCAGCATTGAGAATGACGTAAAGGGGCGAATCCGCGCCGATGGGGCCAATGGACCCGTGGTCGGCCCGTGGGGCGCGGACTTCTCCACCAAATGGATGGGATTCGGGCATGGTGACCATAAGGCAGCTAGGAATAATCTCTACGCGACGCTTCGGATTTTACGGGCCAATCACTTGGAATTATGCAGTGGCAGACGGCCTGGCCGGTCGCAATATCCAAGGAAAATTCAATGTGGCTCATCACTTGCTTCGACCCGGCATGGCGAGGATCCGTTCGCGACGAGTTCTCGCATCAGTCGGACGGCGGACCACCCGGACGGGCTTCTGACCCAGGACGGTGGATAGGAGTACATGCACCGACAAAGAAAAGCCAGCGCCCTACCCCGCCCCCCCATTAACGCCGCCCCCGGAACGGTTTAAGGTATCGCCGACTCAATACCAGCAAATCCCTTCAGCCACCATCAAGGACGCCGCCATGCTCACCAAAACCCCCGCCTACGCCGCCGCCCACGCCAAAGCCCCATTGGCACCCCACGCCATCGAGCGCCGCGAACCCGGGCCCCACGACGTGCTGATCGACATCCTCTACTGCGGCGTCTGCCACTCCGACGTTCATCAGGCCCGCGACGAATGGGGCGGGTCCATCTTCCCCATGGTGCCCGGCCATGAAATCGTCGGGAAAGTCGCCCGCGTCGGCGGCGCGGTCACCCGCTGGCAAGTCGGCGACACCGTCGGCGTCGGCTGCTTCGTCGATTCCTGCCGCGCCTGCGAAGCCTGCGAATCCGGCGAGGAGCAATTCTGCGAGAACGGCATGACCCTCACCTACAACGGCTACGAGCGCGACGGCAAGACGCCCACTTACGGTGGCTATTCCACCCGCGTCACCGTGAACGAAAGCTACGTGCTGCGCATCCCCGAGAGCCTGCCCCTGGACCGCGCCGCGCCGCTGCTGTGCGCAGGGATAACCACCTATTCCCCGCTGCGGCATTTCGGCGTGAAGGCCGGGGACAAAGTGGCCGTGGTCGGATTGGGCGGACTCGGCCACATGGGCGTGAAACTCGCCAAGGCGTTCGGCGCTCACGTCACCGTGCTGAGCCATTCGCCGGGCAAGCGCGAGGCGGCAAAACAATTGGGCGCGGATGATTTCGTCGCCACCGGCGAAGCGGACGCCTTCACCAAGCACGCCGGGCGCTTCGATTTCATCCTCGACACCGTGTCGGCGAGCCACGACTACAACGCCTACCTGGGCCTGCTGCGCCGCGACGGCACGATGGTGTTGGTGGGCGTGCCCGAACCCAGCCCGATTGCCGCCCCGTCGCTCATCATGCAGCGCAGGCGGCTGGCCGGGTCGCTCATCGGCGGCATCCGCGAAACCCAGGAGATGCTGGACTTCTGCGCCGAACATGGCGTGGCGGCGGACGTGGAGGTGATTCCCATCCAAGCCATCAACGAGGCTTATGAGCGGATGCTGCGTAGCGATGTGAAGTATCGGTTCGTCATCGACATCGCCAGCCTTGGGCTTGATCCAGCCGCGTAGGATGGGTGGAGGCGCACCACGCAAGGCGTTGTATTTCGATGAGGCTTTGCCTGCGCCGTAACCCACCATGCCAACGGGCAGGGTGGGTTACGGCGCAGGGCATAGCTGACAGCCATATCAAACCTTCCGAAACGTGCGCCTTCACCCACCCTATAACTCCATTCAAAAATCCTCAATCGCCTCAATGCGCGGGATGTGCCGCCCGCCTTCGAATTCGGTGCTGAGGAACTTCTCGACGATCAGCTTCGCCATGGAAAAGCTGACGATGCGCTGGCCGATGGCGATGCAGTTGGCGTCGTTGTGCTGGCGGGTCAGCACGGCGGTCTGCTCGTTGAAGGAATAGCCGCAACGGCAGCCCTTGATGCGGTTGGCGACGATGGCCTCGCCGTTGCCGCTGCCGCCCAGCACGATGCCGCGCTCCACCTCGCCGTTGACCACGGCCACGGCGCAGGGGCGGATCCACTTGGGATAGTCGGTTTGTTCGGTGCTGAAACAGCCATAGTCGACCACTTCATGGCCGAGCGAGGTCAACCATTCCCGCAAGCCTTCCTTGTAGCCAAAGCCGGCGTGGTCCGAGGCGATTCCGATTTTCATGATGGCTCCTTCTTGGTTGGGTGCAGGGCAAAAAACCCTGTTGAATTAATGGGATAGGCGTTGCTTGCCGGTCGGCAGTGTAGCGCCATTCCGGGCGACAGCGATAGCCACCGCATGGATGAGCCAGGGCAATCGTGCTGTGTGCGCAACGAGGCTTTTGTCCCCTCTCCAGCGGGAGAGGGCTAGGGTGAGGGGAAGTCCGAGGGGATCTTTTCCACCGATCTGGCATGGGTTCAAGCCTACTTGCGAGGAGAAAGGGAAAGTGAAAACCTGTTTTTGATCCCCCTCACCTCAACCCTCTCCCGCTGGAGAGGGAGCAAGACAGGGAAAACCTACATGGCGCGATTGCCCTGATGGATGAGCGGGCGAAAAAAACGGGCGCCGTGGCGCCCGTGTAGCTCAGGGGGAACGATCAAAATCTGAGGCTTCAGCCCTCGCCGGTCACGACGATTTTCTTGGGCTGCACGGCGGCTTTCTTGGGGATGGAGATTTCCAGCACGCCATTGGTGCAGCGGGCCGAGATGCCGTCGGCGTCGGCGGTGTCGGGCAGGGAGAAGCGGCGGTAGAAGGTGCCGAACACGCGCTCCACGCGCTTCAAGCCTTCGCGGCGGTTGGTGGCCTCGGTGGCCCGTTCGCCCTTGAGGGTGAGGATGCCGTTTTCCATCATGATTTCGATGCTGTCCGGGCTGACGCCGGGCAGGTCGGCCCACAGCACGTAGCGGTCGACTTCTTCCTTGATGTCCACGGCGGGGGTCCATTCGGCGGTGGCGGCGGTGTCGGTGCCGGACGCCTTGCCTTCGAAGGAGCGTTCGAGTTCGCGTTGCAGTTGATTCAGCAGACTCCAGGGTTCATAGCGGGTCATGGCGGTTCTCCGTTGGAGGTTGTTGAGTACAGCCACGATATGGAGATTGGCGGGGATTTTTCAAGGTGTTGGATGAGCGGGCCTAGCGCGATTCGAATGGGCCTGCCAACCTCATGGAAACAAGCCTAGCTGTATCCACTGGCGGCGGGCCTGGATTTGTCGAGGGCGATTCATGCGCAAACGTTCTACTGTGGCTCTGCCGACGGATGTAAGACCCACTATCTCCGCCCGCTCGATGTCCACAGCAAAATGGTCGTCCCACGTTTCCCGGCGTGGGTGGAACAACGGCGCTTTGATTTGATTCGCTTCGTCATGCCCCGTCTCGAAATCCGATTTGAACAAATTGCAGGCCCGGCATGACAGAGCCAGATTGCCCGGATCATCGCTGCCGCCCCGGGCGATGGGCAGGATGTGTTCCACTTCAAACGGAAAATTGAATACGCTTTCCGGCGCACGACAATACTCGCACCGATACACCGCCCGCTCAGCGACGACGGAATAACGTTTGTTCAAGCCGGGTGAGCCGACGGAGCGCGGGCAGATCGGGCCACAGTAGCATTTACTTCTGAGTCGATCAGGGCTTCGAGTTCTTGACGCTCCTCCCCGGACAGAGCGTGGCGGCGGGCGAGCAAGGCTTGCATCCGGTCATGCTGAGCTTGGGTGAAGTAGGCGTCGGGCTGGAAACGCTGAATCAGCACCACTGTTTCCCCGGTGCTGTCATTCCACTCCGCCGTCAGCGCGTCCAGGGCTTCGCCCATCGTGCGCCCCACTGTTTGGCGATTCCCGGCAATGGCGCGGAATTGCGGTTCGCCTGCGCCTTTTTGAACGGGCCGGATAGCGATGGCGGTCATGGTGAGCCTCCTACAGTTTCGGGAATGATCCGACGCGATGGTGGCACGGGCGGGCGTCGGCAACAAGGCTGGCACGCCCTCCCCTGGCAATCACCCCACCCAAACCCGCGCATTGCGGAACATCCGCATCCACGGCCCGTACTCACCCCAGCCCTTGGGATGCCAGGAGTTCTGCACGGCGCGGAAGCAGCGCTCCGGGTGGGGCATCATGATGGTGAAGCGCCCGTCGGTGGTGGTGAGTCCGGTCACGCCACGGGGCGAGCCGTTGGGATTGAACGGGAAGGTGTCCGTGGGCCGGCCATAATGGTCGATGTAGCGCAGGGACACCTGACCGCTCGCCAGTTCCGGGGCGGCGCCCTGACGGAACTCCGCCCGCCCCTCGCCATGGGCCACGACCACCGGCAGACGCGAGCCTTCCATCCCCGCGAACAGAATCGACGGCGACTTCTCCACCCGCACCAGCGCCACCCGCGCCTCGAATTGCTCCGACTCGTTGCGCATGAAACGCGGCCAATTGGACGCGCCGGGAATCAGGTCGGCGAGGCGGGACATCATCTGGCAGCCATTGCAGACGCCCAGGCCGAACGTGTTCTTGCGCTCGAAGAACGCCTGGAACTGATCCCGCGCCCGGACGTTGAGCAGGATCGACTTGGCCCAGCCGCCGCCCGCGCCCAGCACGTCGCCGTAGGAAAAACCGCCACACGCCGCCAAGCCAACGAAATCCGCGAGGCGGGTCCGCCCTTCCAGGATGTCGCTCATGTGGACGTCGACGGCCGCGAAGCCCGCCCGGTCGAACGCCGCCGCCATTTCCACATGGCCGTTGACGCCCTGCTCGCGCAGGATGGCGACGCGGGGCCGGGACTTGAGAATGAAGGGCGCGGCCACGTTGTGGGTGGGATCGAAGCTCAAATCGGCGGACAGGCCGGGGTCGCTCTCGTCCAACAGGGATTGATATTCCTGCCGGGCGCATTCCGGGTTGTCGCGCAGGGCTTGCATCCGGTAGCTGGTCTCCGACCAGACGCGCTGCAACTCGGCGCGGGTGCATTCCAGCAAAACGTCCCCGCCATGGTGGAACACGATCCGCTTATCGTCCCGAGGCGTCCCGATGACATGGACGCACCGCTCCAACCCGGCCCGTATCAGCCGCTCCATCACCGCGTCCAGGTCGGATTCGCGCACCTGGACTACGGCACCAAGCTCTTCCGCGAACAGGGCGGCGAGTAGGTTCTCGCCCAATTCAGCCAGGTCGATGTCGAGACCACAGCGGGCCGCGAAGGCCATTTCGCACAGGGTCGCGAACAAGCCGCCGTCGGAGCGGTCGTGATAGGCCAGCAGCAGCCCATCGCCGTTCGAGCCTTGGATCACGGAGAAGAACGCCTTGAGCAATTCCGCGTCGTCCAGGTCAGGGCAGTCGTCGCCCAACTGACCGTAGACCTGGGCCAGCGCCGAGCCGCCCAAACGGTTGCGGCCCTGCCCCAAGTCGATAAGGACGAGCCGGGTCGGGCCGCTGTCCAGGCGCAATTCCGGGGTGAGCGTGGCGCGAATGTCGGCCACTGGCGCGAAGGCCGTGATAATCAGCGACAGGGGCGAGGTCATCACCACATCCTGGCCGTTGTCCTTCCACACCGTCTTCATGGACAGGGAATCCTTGCCCACCGGAATCGCGACCCCTAAGGCCGGGCAGAGTTGCAAGCCCACCGCCCGCACGGTGTCGTAGAGGCGGGCGTCCTCCTCGGGCGAGCCACAGGCCGCCATCCAGTTGGCCGACAGCTTCACCTTGCGCAAGGACACAATCCGCGCCGCCGCAAGGTTGGTGATGGCCTCGCCCACCGCCATGCGCCCGGAAGCCGGAGCGTCAATCAAGGCCAGCGGGCTGCGCTCGCCCATCGCCATGGCCTCGCCGTTGTACGCCTGGAAGCCGGTGGCGGTCACGGCCACGTCGGCCACCGGCGTTTGCCAGGGTCCAACCATCTGGTCGCGGGCCACCAGCCCACCCACCGAGCGGTCGCCGATGGTGATAAGGAAACGCTTGTCGGCCACCGCCGGGAAGCGCAACACCCGCTGCGCCGCCTCTTTGAGCATGATGCCCTGGGTCGCCAGCGGGGCCAGCTTGGGTGCCTTCCTGACCGCCTCGCGGCGCATCTTGGGTGGCTTGCCGAACAGCAGGGACATGGGGATATGCACCGCGTCGTTGCCCAGCAGCCGGTCGGACACTTCCAGCCGTTTCGCCTCGGTGGCGTAGCCGATGACGGCGTAGGGGCAGCGCTCCCGCTCGCAGAACTCGCGGAAGCGGTCCAGCGCCTCCGGCTTCAAGGCCAGCACATAGCGCTCCTGGGCCTCGTTGCACCAGATTTGCATGGGCGACAGGCCCGGCTCGTCGTTGGGGATTTCGCGCAGTTCGAATTTGCCGCCCCGGTCGGCGTCGTGAATGATTTCCGGCACCGCGTTGGACAAGCCCCCGGCGCCCACGTCATGGATGGACAGGATCGGGGTGGCCGGTCCCAGCGCCGTGCAGCGGTTAATGACTTCCTGGCAACGGCGCTGCATTTCCGGGTTGCCGCGCTGCACGGAGGCGAAGTCCAAGTCCTCGGCGCTCTCCCCCGACGCCACCGACGAGGCCGCGCCGCCGCCCAGCCCGATGAGCATGGCGGGACCGCCCAGCACCACGATGGGCGCGCCCGGCGGGATGGGCTCCTTGCCGAGATGGTGCTGACGGATGTTGCCCATGCCGCCCGCGATCATGATGGGCTTGTGATAACCCCTAAGGCCACCGTCCAGGGAAGGCTGCTCAAAGGTGCGGAAGTAGCCGCAGAGATTGGGCCGCCCGAATTCGTTGTTGAACGCCGCGCCGCCCAATGGCCCGTCGATCATGATGTCCAGGGCCGAGGCGATGCGGCCCGGCTTGCCGTGGTCCTGTTCCCAGGGCTGCTCAAAGCCGGGGATGCGGAGGCTGGACACGGAGAAGCCGGTCAATCCAGCCTTGGTCTGGGAACCCCGCCCGGTCGCCGCCTCGTCGCGGATTTCGCCGCCCGAGCCGGTGGCCGCGCCGGGGAACGGCGAGATGGCGGTGGGATGATTATGGGTCTCCACCTTCATCAGCAGATGGACCGGCTCGTTCTTGTAGCCGTATTCCAGGCTATCCGGGTCGCGGATGAAGGCGGCGGACACCGGCCCTTCCACCACGGCGGCGTTGTCCTTGTAGGCGGACAGGATGCCGGTCGGGGATTTCTGGCTGGTGTTGCGGATCATGCCGAACAAGGACTGGTTTTGCAGGTCGTCGTCGATGATCCAGGCGGCGTTGAAAATCTTGTGGCGGCAATGCTCGGAGTTGGCCTGGGCGAACATCATCAGTTCGACATCGGTGGGATTCCGCCCGATGGCCGTGAAGCTCTCCGCCAGATAGTCCAATTCCTCATCCGACAGCGCTAGGCCCAATTCCCGGTTGGCGGTAATCAGCGACCATTTGCCCTGCTGCAACACCGGCACGCATTGCACCGGCGCCGGGCTGTGATGCTGAAAGATGAGTTGCTCCTGGCCCCGGCCCAGCACGGCCTGGGTCATGCGGTCGTGCAGCAGGGGCTTGAGGCGGTCGTGCTGCTTGGCGCCGAATTCGCCATTCACGCGGACGTGATATTCCAGCCCACGCTCCACGCGCCACACCGCCTCCAGGCCGCAACGGCGGGCGATGTCGGTGGCCTTGCTGGACCAGGGCGAAATGGTGCCAAGCCGGGGCACCACCAGGAAATACAATCCATTGGCGTCCGGCGGCGTGGCCGCTGGACCGTAGTCGAGGACGCGCTCCAGGCTGCGCC
>NZ_JBTEKS010000046.1:0-17763 GCF_054333355.1 Methylomagnum sp.
CCAACCGGGGCGGTGGGTTACGGCGCACGACAGAACCAACGGCAAGATTTAAGCTTTTCGCTATGTGCGCCTAACCCACCCTACATTAGGGATTAAGGTGGGCGGTTCTTCTTTAGATTTAACGTACCTCCCAACTGCCGGGAGAAAGCTGAAAAGAGATGAGCATGATTGCAAGAAAAAACACGGTAGGCGTCAACGTAGGCGGAGTTCAAATCGGCGGCGGCGCGCCCATCGTCGTCCAATCCATGACCAACACCGACACGGCGGATATCGAGGGCACCGTCGCCCAGGTCATCGACTTGGCGCGGTCCGGGTCCGAACTGGTCCGCCTGACAGTGAACAATGAAGAGGCGGCGGCGGCGGTGCCGGTCATCCGCGAGCGGCTGGACCGGGCGGGCTGTGGCGTGCCGTTGATCGGCGACTTCCATTTCAATGGCCATAAGCTGCTGGAAAAATATCCCGCCTGCGCCGAAGCCCTCGCCAAGTACCGCATCAACCCCGGCAACGTGGGGCGCGGCTCCAAGCGCGACCCGCAATTCGCCCAGATGATCGAATTCGCCTGCCGCTACGACAAGCCCGTCCGTATCGGCGTGAACTGGGGCAGCCTCGACCAGGCCGTGCTGGCGCGGCTGCTGGACGAGAACGCCAAGCTGGCCGATCCGGCCTCGCTGGAAGCGGTGATGAAGGAGGCCGTCATCACCTCCGCCCTGGAAAGCGCCGCCAAGGCCCAGGAATTGGGCTTGCCGAAGGACCGCATCGTGATTTCCTGCAAAATCAGCCGGGTGCAGGATTTGATCGACGTGTACCAGAACCTCTCGGCCCGCTGCGATTACGCCCTGCACTTGGGCCTGACCGAAGCGGGGATGGGCACCAAGGGCGTGGTGGCTTCCACGGCGGCGATGGGCGTGCTGCTGCAACAGGGCATCGGCGACACCATCCGCGTCTCGCTCACCCCGGAACCCGTCGACAACGACCGCACCCGCGAGGTCATCGTCGCCCAGGAAATCCTGCAAACCATGGGGCTGCGCTCGTTCACCCCGCTGGTCACGGCCTGCCCCGGCTGTGGCCGCACCACCAGCACCTATTTCCAGCAATTGGCCCAGGACATCCAGAGCTATCTCCGCCACCAAATGCCGGAGTGGAAGAAGCAGTATCCGGGCGTCGCCGAGATGCAGGTGGCGGTGATGGGCTGCGTGGTCAATGGTCCCGGCGAGAGCAAGCATTCCCACATTGGCATCAGCCTGCCCGGCACCGGCGAAGATCCGGTGGCGCCGGTCTACGAGGACGGCGTGAAGACGGTGACTTTGAAGGGCGAGCGGATCGCCGAGGAGTTCCAGGAGCTGGTGGAGCGGTATGTGGAGAGCCATTACGGGCCGTCCCAAGCCGCGGGTTGAATCCAAGAATCCGCCACATCGTAGCCCGTATAGGATGGGTGGAGCGCAGCGAAACCCAGCTTTCCGGGGCGTGGTTTATTGATGGGTTCCGTGCCTCCACCCATCCACGGAGCTATGCGAGGCACCGCCGCACGAAATCCAGCCCCAGCGTCGCCGCGTTCTGTTTCTTCCGCGCCAAGGGGCCACCGATGATCCGGCTTTCCCATCGCGTTCCCTCGGGACCGGCCAGGGCGAAATAAACCTCGACCCGGCCATCCTCGGCGCGCAATCCCGCCCGCCCGAATTCGCCATGCTGCACCAGCGCATAATCCGCTCCGCTCGCCTTCCTAGCGCTTTCGGCCAAGCGGCGGGCCGCGTCCGCCGGCGCGCTTTCCGCCGCCACGCCGAACCGGGACAGCAAAGCGGGTCCATCGAACGCCACCGCCGCGCCCGCGAACCAATCCTCCCCGGCGCAGCGATTCGCCAAGGCGCCGCCGCTGACGGTCTCGACCGCGTAGAGCGTGGACCCACGGGCGACCAGGGCGCGGCCCACCACGGTTTCCAGGCTGGCTTCGGACTCATCCCCCGAGCCGACGGCGTACACCGCCTCGCCGATGGCCGCGACCGCCCGCCGCACGGCTTCGTCCCGCATCGCGTCGGGGAAATCCGCCGGGAATCGCAGCTTGACCCGGTTCTCCGGCCCGCCCGCGTGGAAGCCCAGGCCGACGTCGGATGGCAGGGCGATTTCATTCAGCCGCTCCTGTAGGGTGGATTCGCCCACCCCCGCCGTCCGCAGCACCACCCGCCGGGCCGGGCGCAGCTCGAAGCGCCGGGGCAAATCCGGCTGTATCCAGTGCCGGAACATGGCTTTCATTTCGCTGGGCACGCCGGGCATGAAAACGAACCGGCAGCGCCCGCCCCGCACCGCGAAGCCGGGCGCGGTGCCCCACAGGTTGTCGAGCCGTTCCGCGCCCTTGGGCAGCCACGCCTGCTTGCGGTTGACCTCGGGCATGGGGCGGCCCATCCGGGTGAACCAGGCTTCAATCTGGACCATGGCCTCGGGGTCCATCGCCAGCGGCAGACCGAAGGCCAAGCCCACCGCCTCGGCGGTGAGATCGTCGCAAGTGGGGCCAAGCCCGCCGGTGCAAACGCACAGGTCGGCGCGGCCCGCTATTTCCCGCAACAGTTCCACCAAGGCTTCCAGCCGGTCGCCCACCGCCGTGTGCCGGGCGATTTCGAACCCCAGCGCGATGAGTTCCTGGGACAGCCAAGCGGCGTTGGTGTCGGCGATTTCGCCAGTGACGACCTCGTCGCCCTGGGAAAAGATTTCAGCGATGGGCATGAACGGATTTCCTCCCGATGGAAAAGCTGGTAAAGATACCCGGCCCCGCGAACGGCTGCCGGGCATGGCAGGATTCGCCAAGCTTGCCAGCCCCGCGCCAAAACCGCCATGCACACATGAATCGTGTTCGAGTTTCGTAACCAGCATGGGCGCGAGAATCAATGGAACCGCCCACCCGTCCCCCCAGGCCATTGGCCGATCAATGCAAACCATTCGCCGAGTTGAGGAATGACCCCCATGGTTTCTGATGTCTTGGTAATCAACGCCAATCCGCTGTTGAACTTAGTCCACGCGGGCGATTTCACGCCGGGCGCACTCAACCGCGTCCCGTCCTTGGCCGTGCTGGCCGAGGGCAAGGGCGCCAACGTGGCGCGGGTGCTGGCCCGGTACGGCCACCGCGTGGTGCTGACGGGTTTCGCCGGGGGCCACAGCGGGGCGTGGCTGCGGGAGTTGATCCGCGCCGAGGGCGTCCGCGACGCCTGCATCGAGACCGCCGCGCCCCTCCGGGTGGGCTTCATGGCGTCGGGCAGCGAGGCCGATCACCCGACCACGGTGACGCCCAACGGTTTCCCGGTCACGCCGGGCGAATACCGCGCCCTGTTGGCGCGGGTGGACAACCTGCTGGGTTCGGTGCGGCTGGTCATCGCCAGCGGCTCGGTGCCGGACCCGGAGGCCGACGATTTGTACGCCGATGTGCTGGCGCTGTGCCACCGCCGCGCCGTGCCCTGCTGGGTGGATGCTTATGGCGAAGCCATGCGGCGTGCCCTGGCCGGGCCGGTGGCGCCCAGCCTCGCCAAGCCCAACCGGGAGGAATTGGACCAAGGCTTCCGCTGGGAGCGGGTGGAAGAATTGCACATCACCGACGGCGGCGGTCCCGTCGAGGTCAGCCGTCAAGGCGAGGGCCGCTGGCGGGTGCTGCCGCCGGTGATCCGGCAGGTCAACCCGGTCGGTTCCGGGGATTGCTACGTGGCGGGGCTGGCCCATGGCTGGCTGCTGGGCTTGCCGCTGGAAGAACGCCTGCGCTACGCCGCCGGGGCGGGCGCGGCCAATGCGTTGCGGCAGGACGTGGCGATGATCGCGCCCGAGGACGTGGCGCCGTGGGCCGACGAGGTGATGGTGCGGGCGGGGTGACGGGCATTGGACTCCAGTTTTGGGCAACCCAAAGAGTTACGGGATTGGATGGCGCTCGGAAAGAATTTCTTCGGCGCAAAAAAAGCCGCCTTGTTAGGCGGCACCGAGTCGAGGTTGAAGGTGAGTCAAGAGAGGGCGCGAACTTGCGGAAACACCGGCGACACCCGGCGCCGGGTCGAGTGCCGCCGGGGCGGATGCGTCCGGCGGTCACTGGAAATTTGGTGCGTGCCGATGGGGGCTGAAGCCAAAGCATTTTTCAAGGCACTCAGGTGCGCCCGCCTCGTTCCGGTGTGGCCCATGCTGGGCGGCGCGCTACCGGAGCGAAAAATACTTTAGGTGGCGGTCCTTGCCTAGCGCCCACCGGCCGCCGATATACTTATAGCAATCGGCGTGCCAGCCTATAAGCCGCGCCCGTCTTGGGGGTGCGCGGCCCAGGCGGGCGGCGGCTATGGCAAAACGCCGGGGTGATAAGGGATTTGGCGCATCGCCGGGGATTCAGGGCGATGAGGGAACTTGGGGCAGTAGCGCCGCCGAAGGGCGAAGTCGAAGCGAGCGGTGGCGGCTGGCTGCGACTCCGCTCAGCCAGCGGCCCCTTTCCTTACACCCTAAATTGCTCTGGCCCCAGGATTTATTGAAAAGCCGTCGGCGATGCCCGACAGGCGGCAGGGTGAGCCGGACCCATGGCTATTTTCCGCAGCACTTCTTATATTTCTTCCCGCTGCCGCAAGGACACGGCGCCTTGGGAAGAATCGCGCCCTTGTGGGTGATCTTGCCGAAATACTGCACCTTGCCGTCCAGATAGACCCAGCGCCCGTCGATCCGGTGGAAGCGGCTGGTCTCGTGCATCAAATAGCCGTCGTCGCCCAAGTCAAACCACGCCTTGAATTCCACCACGCCGCGCGGGTCGTCCGGGCCACCGGCCAGCGTGTTGAAGATGTCGAGGCGGGTCCAAGTGCGCTCGTCGCCATCGAAGCCGAGATTGGCGGAACAGGTGCCTGGATCCCAGCTTTCCCGGAGATAGTCGGCGTCGCGCAGTTGGAAGGCGGTGTAGCGGGAGCGCATGAGGGCTTCCGCCGTGGGGGCGGTGGCTTGCCGCGAGAGATAGGGCGCGCAGCATTGGCCGTAGAGTTGGCCGGAGCCGCAGGGGCAAGGAGACAGGGGTTCTGGGTTGCTCATCTTGGAAGGGTCCGCAAAAGCGGCGGGTATAACCCGTGGCGGGCGGACTGGCAAGGGGGCGGGGTGCGTCGCTGGGCAATCGCGCTATGTAGACATTTCCCGTTTTTCTCCCTCTCCAGCGGGAGAGGGTTGGGGAGAGGGGAATCAAAAAACAGTTTTCCCGCCTTTCCATCCCTTGGCCCGCTTGAACCCCTGGCAGGGCGGCGGAAAAAATCCCTTTGGAACCCCTCACCCTAACCCTCTCCCGCTGGAGAGGGGACAAAACCCCCGTTTCACACTTGGCGCGATTGCCCCCCAACCCGCGCCTGATCCACCCTACAAACGCTCGCCCGGCCAGCGATGCCCAATCTGTGGCAGCCAAATCCGCAGGCCAGGGGCGGTCATCAAGGTGCTGACCACCGCCATCAACACCAGCATGGTGAAGACTTCCTTGGGAATCACCCCCAGATCAAGCCCCAGATTCGCCACCACCAGTTCCATCAGCGCCCGCGTGTTCATCATGATGCCGACGTTGCGCGACTCGGCGGGGGACAGCCCCGCCAGCCGCGCCGCCAGATAGCAGCCGCCGAATTTGCCCAGCACCGCCAGGAAGATCAACAGGCCACACCAGCCCCACAAATCCCCGCTCGCCAGACTGCCGATGTTGGTGCGTAGCCCGGTGTAAGTGAAGAAAATCGGCAGGAACAGCACCGCCACCAAGTCGGCCACCTTGTGATTCCAGGCTTCCACCAGATCGGCCTGATCGTGCAGCAGCACTCCCACCATGAAGCCGCCGAAGATGGCGAAAATCCCCAACTGGCTGGTGAGCATCGCCGAGCCGAACACGATGACCAGCAGAATCGCCAGCAAATCCTGGGGCAGATCGTTCGGCCCGTGGTCGAAGCGGCGCAGGATGTGGCGCAGGACGTGGCGCACCACGAACCAGGACGCCAACACATAGGCCAACAGCAGCCCCAATTGCCGCCCCGCCGCCGGCCAGGCAAAGCTCTGCGTGGCGAAGGCCGCGACGAACGCCAGCAACACCCAGCCCACCGCGTCGCTGGCGGCGGCGGCGGCGATGCAGATCACGCCGAGGCGGGTCTGGGTCAGGCCGTATTCCATCATGATGCGCCCGAGGATGGGGACGGCGGTGATGGCGAGGGCGATGCCGAGGAACAGGGCGTAGGCGGTGGGATGGGTGCCCGGCGCCAATTCCGGGGCGGATAGCCAGCCGAAGCCAATGCCCAGGCCGAATGGCGCCAATAATCCGATGACCGTCACCAAGACCACCGCCCGCCGATTGCGCCGCTCCGCCAGCAAGGCGAAGTCGAACTCCAGCCCGACTTGAAACATCAGCATGATGAGTCCGATCTGGCTCATGATGGTCACGGGCGTGGCGTCCACCGAGCGGAATACCCATTGGAAGGCATCCGGGGCCAGTGCGCCCAGCAGGGACGGGCCGAGCATCAAACCGGCGACAATTTCCCCCACGGCGCGGGGCTGGCGAAGGCTTAGGGCCACGCCGCCCGCGACCCGCGCCGCCAGGATCACTAGGCCGACTTGCAGGAGGGTATGGAACAGCAGGTTTTCCAGGCTGTGGACTTGGCTGGAGGTGGCGGTCACGAATTCCCCTGGAATGGAAAATAGGCGGGTGATAAGTTTTGGAGGCTGGCTCCGGGGCCGTTGGCTTCGCCGCCGCTCAGCCGATGGGGCCGGAGTTAATGGCAGTCGTAAGCTGGGTTGAGGCGCGAAGCCCAGCTTGTGCTATTGGGTTTGCTGGGCTTCGTGCTTTAACCCAGCCGATTGCATTCAGCCGTTCCAAATGTCATCCAAGCGCTGGGCGTCCAGCACCCGTTCGCCCCAAATCAGCAGGGTTTCCGCGTCGGCCGAGGCCAGTCGTTGTGTCACGGTGGCGGGCAACGGCCCGAACTTCCGCTCCAATAGGCGGCACAACAGGGCCGCTTCGCCTTTGGCCGCTCCCTTGGCCTCGCCTCTGGCCTCGCCGATGGCTTCGCCAATGGCTTCCCCTTCGGCCAAAATTTGTTGGTAAAACCGGCTACGTTTCAAATCTTGATGGGTGAGATGGAACATGGCTTGAATCTCCTCGCGGGTGAGTCGGGGCAGTTTATAGACCAGAATGGTTTCAAGCCAGTCCAGCCAGTCGATGCGTTCATCAGGGCAGGCCGCACGGTGGGCTTGAACCTTGGCGACGATGCCGGGCACCGCGTCCGGCTCGGCCAGCATCAAGGCCAGGAGCCAGAGCTTGGGTTCGGGATGGCTCAGCAAGGGCAATCGGTCCAGATAAACCCGGCGCAGATTGGGCAAGGCCAGAAACGGTTCGGTGGCGGGGTCGAAGCGCTCGATGCTGGCCGACGGGTAAAGCACTACGGCGTGCCAGGGCCGGGAGGTGGGGTATTGACGGAGATGGACAAGAATCTCGCCGAACAGGCGTGGATAAAAACCGGCGTCGGGTTGGCTTTGGGCTTCAAAGTAGCAGCGGGGCGCGGTGGGCAATTCTTCCGGCGGTTCCAAAAGGCCATCCAGACGGAAGGCGGTTTGCTTGATTTCCTGGGACACGAAGCGATAGCGCTGGGGGTCCGGCACGGTGAGTCCGGCCAGTTTGAAGACCAGGGCCGGGTCGGAGTGAAACAATCGGTAGAAAATGGAATCGGTTTTCATCGCGGAATTCGGCGGATGGGGCGGGCGGCAGTCTACGGAAAAGAGTGCGTCATCGTAAACCATAGCGCTAGGCGAACACTGCGTTTGCCGAATCCTATGGTTCCGCCATCGGACAACCCCGATAATCCCCCCACAAAAACCAAGCACATCAATTCACAAGGTTGGCATGAGTCACATCCATCGGGAATCGCGGCGGGAACACTACGACATCGTCGTGATAGGGGCAGGCATCGGGGGGCTGAGCGCGGCGGCGCTGCTGGCGAAGGCGGGGAAATCCGTGTTGGTGGTGGAGCGCCATCAGCGTCCCGGCGGTTGCGCCCATGGCTTCTCCCGGCGGAAGTACCGCTTCGACGCGGGCGTTCACCTAGTGAGCGGATGCGGCCCGGAGGGCTATCGACAGGGCCGGATCATCCATCGGCTCATGGAAGCCTTGGGCGTGGACGGCGAATCCCCGTTCATTCCAACCACGCCCTACGCCCGCGCCAGCTATCCGGGCCTGACGGTCGATCTTCACGCCGGGGAAGAGGCTTTCGTCGCGCACCTGGGCGAACACTTTCCCGAGGACCGGGAAAACCTGCGGGCCATCACCCGCTTGTGCCGGTCCATTGCCGAGGAGCTGATGGTGGCGGAGGAAGTGCTGGAACTCGCCAAGGCGGGCGGCATTTCCCCGTCCCGCACGCTGTCCCACCTGTTCCGCTACCGCCGCGCCACCTTGGCCGACATCCTCGACGAATACCTGTCCGACCCGCGCCTGAAAAGCGCCTACGCCTCGCTGTGGCCGTATCTGGGCTTGCCGCCGTCGCGGTTGTCCTTGCTGTCCTGGGCCACCATGGCGGCGGGTTATGTCTACGAGGGCGGCTATTACTGCCGGGGCCGCTTCCAGCGCTATGCCGACCTGTTGGCCGCGAGTCTCGCGCAATCGGGCGGCGAATTGCTGCTCGACGCCAGCGTCCGGCGCATCACCACGGCGGGCGGCAAGGTGGGCGGCGTGGTGCTGGAAAACGGCCAGGTCATCCGGGCGGACACGGTGATTTCCAACGCCGACGCCCGCCAGACGGCGGAATGGTTGATTGGCAAGGAAAACCTGCCGGAGGGCTATTGGGACAGCTTGGCGCAGATGTCGGCCTCACTGTCGGTGTTCGTGGCGTATGTGGCGACCGATCTCGATTTGTCGAAATATCCCCACGCCCACGAAGCGTTCTTTTTCGACGGACCCGACCACGAGGCGGCTTATCGACTGACCGTCGCGGGGCGTCCCAACTGGTTTTCCGCCACGGTGCCCAGCTTGCTCGATCCCAGCCTGGCGCCTAAGGGCCAGCACATTTTGCTGTTGACCACGCTGTGCCCGTTTGACGTGGGCGAATCCTGGCGCACGGCCAAGTCGGCATTCGAGCGCCGCTTGCTGGCGCGGGCCGGGCGGCATTTCCCCGGACTGACCGACCGGCTGCTGTTCGTGGAATCCGGCTCGCCCCGCACCGTGGAGCGCTACACCCTGAATTTCCAGGGCGCCGCCTATGGCTGGGAACCGACGCCCGAGCAGATGGGCGCCAAGCGGCCCCCGCTGCGTGGTCCCTTGGATGGGCTGTATTTCGCGGGGCACTGGACCCGGCCCGGCGGGGGCATCGCCGCCGTCAGCTACTCCGGGGCGCTGGCGGCGCAGGCGGTGCTGGGCGTGCCGCGGCGGGAGGCGTTTTGGGGGCTGTTTGGGGTGGGGGCTGATTGACGAGTATTCGTAGGGTGGGTTAGGCGCACGCTAGGTCAGGCTTGATATGTCTTCGTGGTCTACCGTGCGCCGTAACCCACCATCCCAGTCGGCAGGGTGGGTTACGGCGCACGGCGACACCGACGGGGATATTAGGTTGCTCGTGGCGTGCGCCTAACCCACTCTACAAAACATATCCCTTTAAGGCGATTTCCGAAAATGCTTGTCACCGTTGATCTGGATGTAGGATGGGTGCGTACTCGCGAAACCCATCGAGCCGGACCCAGGGTGATGGGTTTCGCTTCGCTCTACCCATCCTACAGGTATGTCTTTTCCTGGAAATCGCCTAAGGGATGTTATCCCGTGCGGAATGGCCGTTCAGCAGCGTATCCAACGCCTCCCTGTTTACCTTGCCCACCGCATTCCTCGGAATCGCCGCGACGAAATAAAACCGCCGGGGCAGGAACACCTCGTCCAAATAAGGCCGCAACGCCGCCAATATGTCCCCCTTGCTCAAATCCGTTGCCACCACCGCCGCCAAGCGGCATTCGCCGACGGTGGTTTCGTAAGGGTAAAGCAGCCCATCCCGGACGCCTTCGATGCTGTTAAGGCGCCGGTTCAGGTCCGCCAGGGAGCCGCGCTTGCCGCCGATCTTCACCATGTCGGCGCCGCGCCCCAACACGGCGAAGCGCCCATCCGGCTCGATCCGCAGGCGGTCCTCCAGGCGGGCGGGGCTTTCCAGGTGCGGCGACCGCAGGCGGGTTTCCTCCGGGCCGGATGGCTCCAGACGAGCGCCGGGGTAGGGCTGCCAGAGCGTTTCGCGGGCGGGGCGGCGGGCGGCGAAGGACAGGGTTTCGGTGCTGCCGTAAATCTCCCGCAGCGGCGCGCCGGTCGCCGCCTCCACATGCCGGGCCAGGGTGTCCGACAGGGGCGCGGTGGAGCAGAGGATGCCGCTGAGATTGGCCCATACGCCGCCGGTCCTCGCCAGCGCGTTCAAATGGGTGGGCGTGGACGCCAACCAGCAGGGCAGGGGCGCGGTGCCCACGGTCTCGCGGATGTCTTCGGGAAAGAACGGACGCCCCGCGTGCAGGGCCAGCGACGAGAACAGCGGCCAAAAAATCGAGGTTTCCAGGCCATACATGTGCTGCGGCGGCGTGGTGGAGACCACCAGCGCCCGCGTGCCTTCCAGGCCCAGGCCGCGCAGGGCCATCCGGGCGGAGGCTTCGAAGGTGCCGAGGCGGTGCGGGCAGGGCTTGGGCTGGCCGGTGGAGCCGGAGGTGAAGGCGATCACGGCCAGTTGAGCGGGATCGAATTCCGGTTCCACGCGGCTTTCCCCGGCATTGGGCGGCGTGACGGCGAACCAGGGGCCGGGCGATTCGGACGGCTCATGCTCGGCGGCGAGGTAGCCGCCGGGATAATCGAGGGCGATGTCCCGCAGCACGCCCGGCTGGCCCGAGGGCGGCAGCAGGCAGACTTGCCGCCGGGTGAGCGCCGCCAGCAGGGTGACGCAGAACAGGTAGCGGTCCTCGCAGAGGTTGAACAGGTGGGGGCGGTCGGGCAGCGTCTCGGCCAGGGCGGCCACGTCGGCCCAAAATTGGCCCCGGCTCAGGAGTGCGCCATGGCGGACGGCGAACGGCGCTTGGTGGCGGGGGAGGGCGGCGGGCGGATTCGGGCAGGATTTCCAAGGCTCCGAATCCGCAACCAATACGGATTGTGGCGGGGCGGTTCGGTGGTTTCGCGATTGGTGTTCATCGGAAAAAAGATTAAAATCCATAACGGTTCCGCTCCTGCCGGATGGCTATTCCAAATCCAAAATATATTATTTTCCAATACTATACCGGAAAATCCCCAAGTCTTAACCAGCGCCCTGTGCGGCCAGTCCCCAAGGCTTGGTTCACCTTCATTGACCGGGATTGATTCCGGTCGGCACATTACCGTGAAACCCTGTTTTAAAACCCTTCACTTTGCGAATAAAACCGCTGCCGAGTTCCCGCTGGATAGTATCCATGGTGGAATGTGGGGGATTAACCGACGCCGTGGGATTCGGCGGGGCCGGGGCGGCTGATGGGGCATGGGGCGGGATTCCCCGCCGTCCGGGACTTGGTGCCGCAAGCCGGGGCCATGCTGTTGCTGGACCGGGTGCTGGACATGGGCGAGGGCTATATCATGGTGGGCGTGAAGGTCCGCGACGATGGCCTGTTTTCCGGGGCGGATGGCACGGTCCCGGCCTGGGTGGGTATTGAATACATGGCCCAAACCGTGGCGGCCTACTCGGGATACCAAAGGCTTTGCCGGGGCGGAAAGGTGGATTTGGGGTTTCTGCTGGGCACGCGCCATTACGAATGTTCGGTCGGCGAGTTTCCCTGTGGTACTCAATTAATAGTCCGGGCCGAGCTGGAAATCGAGGGATTGAATGGATTATCGGTGTTCGCCTGCCATATCGAAGCCGAGGGTATCTCGGCAGCGGCGAAACTGAATGTGTTTCTGCCCGAGGATTCCAAAATTTATTTGGCCGAAAAGGGTTTATGAACGGGTTGTCGGTATTGGTGACGGGGTCCAGCCGGGGCATCGGCAAGGCCATCGCCCTGCGTTTGGCGCGGGAGGGCTACGCGGTGGCGGTGCATTGCCGCTCGCGGGTCGAGGACGCCCGGCAGGTGTGCCGTGAAATCGAGGCGCTGGGGGTGGAATCCCGCGTGTTGCAATTCGACTTGGCCGACCGCGCCGCCGCCCGCCACGCCTTGGAACAGGACATGGCGGACCACGGCGCCTATTACGGCGTGGTGTGCAACGCCGGGCTAGTCCGCGACAACGTCTTTCCCGCCCTCAGCGGCGAGGACTGGGACCAGGTCATCCACACCAATCTGGACGGCTTCTACAACGTGCTGAATCCGCTGGTCATGCCCATGATCCAGCGCCGCAGGCCGGGCCGGATCGTCACCCTGTCGTCGGTGTCGGGGTTGGTGGGCAACCGGGGGCAGGTCAATTACAGCGCGGCCAAGGCCGGCATCATCGGGGCCAGCAAGGCGCTGGCATTGGAGCTGGCGAAGCGCGGCATCACCGTGAATTGCGTGGCGCCGGGACTCATCGACACCGATATGCTGGAAAACCTGCCGCTGGATGAAATCATCCCCACCATCCCCGCCCGCCGCCTGGGCACGGCGGACGAGGTGGCGGCCTTGGTGGCTTTCCTGATGTCCCATGAGGCCGGTTACATCACCCGGCAAGTGATTTCCGTGAACGGGGGAATGTTTTGATTAAGCGTGTGGTCGTCACCGGCATGGCCGGGTTTTCGCCCATCGGCAACGACTGGGGAACCATGCGGGCCAATTTGGAATCCGGGCGTTCGGGCATCCGCCGCATGGCGGCTTGGGACCGCTACGCGGGCCTGCTGACCCGGCTGGGGGCGCCGGTCGGGGAATTCAAGCTGCCGGAGCATTACAACCGCAAGACCACCCGCAGCATGGGCCGGGTCGCGCTGCTGGCCACCCGCGCCACCGAATTGGCCCTGGAAGACGCGGGGCTGCTGGGCGATCCCGTCATCGCCAGCGGTCGCGCCGGGGTGGCCTACGGCTCCTCGGTGGGTTCCACCCCGGCCATCGCCGAATACGGCTCGATGCTCATCAACCACGACATCGGCACCCTCAACGCCAACACCTACCTCAAGATGATGGGCCACACCACGGCGGTGAACGTGGGCCTGTTCTTCAAGGTGAAGGGGCGGATCATTCCCTCGGTGAGCGCCTGCACCTCCGGCAGCCAGGGCATCGGCTTCGCCTACGAGGCCATCAAATACGGGATGCAGGACGTGATGCTGGCGGGCGGCGCGGACGAGCTCTGCCCCACCGAAGCCGCCACCTTCGACGCCCTGTACGCCACCAGCACCCGCAACGACCAGCCGCATTTGACCCCGCGTCCCTTCGACCGCGACCGCGACGGCCTGGTGATCGGGGAGGGCGGCGGCACCTTCGTGCTGGAAGCGCTGGACCACGCCCAGGCGCGGGGCGCCAAGATTCACGCCGAGGTGGTGGGCTTCGGCACCAACTCCGACGGCACCCACGTCACCCAGCCCAACCACGAAACCATGTGGGTCGCCATGCGGCTGGCCCTGGACGGCGCGGGACTCGACGCCGGGGCCATCGGCTACATCAGCGCCCACGGCACGGCCACCGAACAGGGCGACATCGCCGAGAGCCACGCCACCCACAAGGTCTTCGGCGGGCGGGTGCCCATCAGCGGACTCAAGAGCTACACCGGCCACACCCTCGGCGCGTGCGGCGCGTTGGAAGCCATGGCCGGTATCGAGATGATGCGCGAAGGCCGCTTCCACCCCAACCTGAACCTGGACCACCCCGACCCCCGTTGCGCCGAACTGGATTACATCACCGGCGGGATGCGGGCCATCGACACGGAATATTTCATGAGCAACAACTTCGCGTTCGGTGGCATCAACACCTCCCTGATTTTCCGGCGATGGGCGGGCCAGCCCTGATTGGAGCGGCGCCGCCGAGCCAGCCCCGGCCCGGTCGGCTCGATCACCTGTGGCGGCTGCTCGCCACGGCTTTCTGTTTCAGCCTGTTTGGCGTCGGCGCCGTGGTGCTGTGGGCCATCTTGTTTCCCTTGGTGGCGCCGTTCCTGGGGCGGGGCATCGCCAAGAAGCGCCGGTCCCGGCGACTCATGCACGAGGTGTTCCGGGTTTTCGTGGCCGTCATGCGCGGCTGCGGCTTGCTGGATTACGAGGCCCACAACCCCGAGCCGCTGAACCGGCCAGGGCAGTTGGTCATTTCCAACCATCCCTCCTTGATCGACGTGGTGCTGCTGATTTCCATGATCCGCAACGCCACCTGCGTGGTGAAGCCCGCATTGGCCCGGAACCCCGTCATGCGGGCACCGATCCGGGCCATGGGCTATCTGTACGCGGAAGACCCGGAAACCCTGCTGGATCGCTGCGCCGAGGAATTGCGGGAGGGCTGCTCATTGATCGTGTTCCCGGAGGGCAGCCGGACCCCGCCGGACCAGCGCTTGCGGCCATTCCAGCGCGGTGCCGCCAATATCGCGCTGAAATCCGGCGCGGCCATCCTGCCGGTGTGCATCCGCAGTCATCCGGCCTGGCTGACCAAGCAACAGCCCTGGTATTACGTGCCGCCGACCCGGACCTATTACCGCTTCGAGGTCGGCGAGGCGCTGGCGCCGGGCGGCATGGTCGGCGGATTGGAGCGCTCCGTGGCGTCGCGGCGGTTGACGCGGTATTTGGAGGGGTATTTTCGGGAGCGGGTGGAAGCGGGCGCGTAGTGGCTTTTTTATCGTTCCCACGCTCCGGGTTACTGCCATTAAGTTAAGAACCCTCTCCCACCGGGAGAGGGCAGGGTGAGGGGGATCAAAATAGGATTTCTTCCTTGGAAAATCATTTTCGATGGCCCGGAGTGGGCGATATTGCGGAAGGAATTCCTTTTTATCCCCCCTCTCCCGAGGGGAGAGGGAGCAAGAAGGTCTTAACTTAATGGCAGCGACGCGAAACGTGGGAACGATAAATTTAATACTTATTAATATTTGAGAATAACCATGCGGGATCGCGAAGAAGTTTTACAAACCCTCAAGAAGCTGATTTCCGAAATGTTTGAAATCGAACCCGACGAGATAACCCCGTCGGCCTCGTTCAAGGATTTGGACCTCGACAGCATCGACGCCGTGGACTTGATGGTGAAGCTCCGGGAAATCACCGGGCGGCGCATTCAGCCCGAAGATTTCAAGAATGCCCGCACCATTCAGGACGTGGTGGAAACCATTCACAAAATGTATCACCTTTGACCGGCCATGCGGAACGCCTTGGCCGTGCTGGCGGCGCTCAGTTACCCCCTGCTGGTGTATCTCGCCGTGGACCGCATACAGCCCCGTTATCTGGCCTTATTCCTGTTGGCGGTTTTCTTGCTGCGCTGGCGGCGGGGCAATGACGCCGGTATCGGTTCCACTTCCACAATCATGGCGATTGCCGCTGTTGGTTATTTTATGGCGGCGGTTTTCGTGAACGAAAAGGCATTGCTGCTGGCCTATCCCATTATGGTGAGCCTGGTTTTCCTGAGTATATTCGCCCACAGCCTATATCGGCCCCCAACCATCGTGGAAAAATTGGCCCGCCTGGGGGAGCCGGATTTGCCGCCGCAAGGCGTGAGCTATACCCGCAAAGTCACCTGGGTTTGGTGTGGGTTTTTCCTGATTAATGGCCTGATTTCCGTCGGCACCGTCTGGCATGGGGATATGGCGGTATGGGGTTTATATAATGGGCTGGTTTCCTATGTATTGATGGGGACATTATTTGGCATTGAATGGCTGGTGAGGAATCGTGTCAGGAAAGCGTTTCAATATGTCGGATAATGGATTGCTGCCAGATATTCTAGGTGAGCGGAAAGACGGCGACGGCATTATCCTTGACCTTCGGATACCGGGCTCCCTCAAGTATTTCGACGGCCATTTCCCCGGCACGCCCGTGGTTCCGGGGGTGGTGCAAATCCACTGGGCCGTGGCGCTGGCTCGGCCCAGGCTTAAGCCAGCACCGAACTTCCATCATATGGAAGTGGTCAAGTTCAAGGATTTGATTCTGCCCCGTCGGGAATTGCAATTGCACCTGGATTATCACCGCCCGTCGGGCCGATTGCGGTTTGCCTACCGCACCGAAGAAATTCAATATAGCTCGGGGAGAATCTATTTTCATGGCGACTGAATTCCGGCCCTGCCTCCTCATCCCCGTCTACAATCACGAGCGCCCGTTGCCGGACATCGTCGCCTGCCTGAAATTCCACGGCATACCCCTCATGCTCATCGACGACGGCAGCGAGGCAAGCTGCGCCAAGGTCATCCAAGACCTCGCGGAAAATCAGCCATGGATTACCTTGATCCGCCACCCTGAAAATCAGGGTAAGGGCCGCGCCGTTAAGAATGGGCTATTGGCCGCACAAGAATCCGGCTATACCCATGTTCTGCAAATCGACGCCGACGGGCAGCACGATTTAGCTGATCTGGATAAGTTCCTCGCCGTCGCGCAATCGAACCCGGAAGCCATGATTGTCGGCCAGCCCATATTCGACGAATCCGTGCCGAAAAGCCGCTATTATGGCCGATTGCTCACCCATGTCTGGGTATGGATCAATACCCTTTCCCTGGAAACCAAGGACGCCCTGTGCGGCTATCGGGTATATCCGGTGGAAAGCGCCGCGAATCTGATTAATTCCGTGACTCTGGGCGACCGCATGGAGTTTGATGTGGAAGTCGTCATCCGGCTGTGTTGGCGGGGTGTTCGGGTTATTTCCATGCCGACGCGGGTAACGTATCCAAAGGATGGGATTTCCCATTTCAGGCTATGGGAGGACAACCTGTTGCTGAGCAAAATGCAGGCACGGATGTTCTTCGGCATGTGGCCAAGAATACCTTTTCTCATAGCGAGGCATTTCCGATGATTCCCCCTTTGAGGGCCGGTCATTGGGCGGCGTTGGAGGAAACCGGCATACTCTGGGGCATGAAGGTCTTGGTGCTGATTTACCGGATATTTGGCCGATTCGCGTTCCGCGTGGTGCTGCATCCCGTGGTGAGTTATTACTTCGCCATGAACGCCGTGGCGCGTAGCTCATCACGGGATTATCTGCGGCGGATCGGCGGGTATTTCCCAGAGTTGGGAACCACGGGCAGCTTGTGGGAAAGCTACCGGCATTTCCTGGTATTCGCGGAAACCATCTTGGATAAGATTGTGGTTTGGCTGGATCGGATGGATCCCGCCCAGGTGGAATTCCATAACCGCCGTTTATTATTGGACATGCTGGCGCAGGGCCGAGGAGGCATCCTATTGGGTGGGCATATCGGCAACCTGGAAATTTGCCGAGCCTTGGCCGAAATGCGCGGCCATATTCGCCTGAATATATTGGTGCATACCAAGCACGCCGAGAAATTCAACCGGCTCTTGAATAGCGTGGACCGGGCCGGAACCATCGAACTTATTCAGGTCACGGAACTGAATCCCGCCATCGCGATAATCCTGAATGAACGGATAGAGCGGGGAGAATTCCTGGTGTTGGTGGGCGACCGGATACCTATTAATAGCCTGGGGCGCACCGTGCGGGCGGGGTTTCTGGGGCGGGACGCCGAATTCCCGCAAGGCCCGTATTTGCTGGCCTCGCTGCTGCGTTGCCCGGTATTCACCTTGTTCAGCTATCGTTTTGAAGGGCGGTATCACATTTATCTGGAGTTATTCGCCGAGCAAATCGTCATGCCCCGCCGGGAACCGCAACGGAATCTGGAGTTGGCGGGCTTGGCGCGGCGCTACGCGGAAACCTTGGAATTCCACTGTCGCCGGGCACCGCTGCAATGGTTTAATTTCTATGGATTCTGGGATTCCG
>NZ_JBTEKS010000047.1:0-17735 GCF_054333355.1 Methylomagnum sp.
CGCTCCCACAAAGCCACTTGAGGGCCAAAGCCATGCGTAAGAATTCCCTGTTCACCTCCGAATCCGTCACCGTCGGCCATCCCGACCGGCTGGCCGACATGATTAGCGACGCGGTGCTGGACCGCTTCCTACAGCAAGACCCGTACTCCCGCGTGGTGGCGGAAGCGGCCATCGCCAAGGGCGTGATCTTCGTCGCCGCCCGCTTCGCCTCGAAAGCCACGGTGGACATTCCGGCGGTGGCGCGGGAGGTCATCGCCGCCATCGGCTATCCGGCCAGCGAATTCGACGCCTCCGCCTGCACCGTCGTGACCAGCTTGAACAGCCAGCCCTTGGAGAACCGCTGTCCGGCGGACGAGGCCGAGTTGAGCGACAAGGAACTGGATGGCGTGTTGGCCCGCAATCAGGTGACGCAGTTCGGCTTCGCCTGCCGCCAGACGCCGGAACTCATGCCGTTCCCGGTCGCCATGGCGAACCGGCTGGCCCACGCGCTCACCGAAGCCCGCCGCAGCGGCAAGGTGCCGGAGCTCTCGCCGGATGGCACCACCCAGATTGGCGTGGAATTCGAAGGCGGCCAGCCGGTGCGCGTTCACGGCATCACCTTGATTGCGGGCTGCCGGAGCGGCGCCGATACCGACCTAGCCGATTTCCGCCGCCGCTTGATTAACGCCGTGATTGGCCCCGCGTTCGTCGGCGGCGCCATCGCCCCGGACGCGGGCACGGAAATCTTCGTCAATCCCCGGGGCGTCTTCCCCAAGAGCGGACCCGCCGCCCATTCCGGCATGACGGGCCGCAAGACCGCCAGCGAGACCTATGGCGGTTACGCCCGCCACAGCGGCTCGGCCATGAGCGGCAAAGACCCGTCCCGCATCGACCGCATCAGCGCCTACGCCGCCCGCTACGCCGCCAAGAACGTGGTGGCGGCGGGGCTGGCGGAGGAATGCGAGGTGCAGTTGAGCTATGGCATCGGCGGCGCGGGACCGGCGGGCGTGGAGGTGTCCACCTTCGGCACCGGGACTGTGCCGGACGAGCAAATCCGCGAGCGGTTGGAGAATCTGTTTGATTTCCGGGTCGGCGCGATCATCCGGGATTTTGAATTGCGCCATCTGCCCCGGCGGCATAAAAACGGCTTCTATTGCCAACTGGCTAGTCATGGCCAGATTGGCGCGTCGTTCATGGAATTGCCGTGGGAGAAAACGGACAAGGCGGAAGCCTTGAAATAATCCGCCTCATCACGGGGAATATGAAAGAAACGTGGGAGCGGTCTTTAGGCCGCGATCTACTGCAAGTCGCGGCCTAAAGACCGCTCCCACGGACGGGGCGGCCATCAAGGCGCTTCCGCTTCCCCATACCGCACAGCGACGATGAGCCACCGCGCCGCGCCGCCCGGCGTCTCTACCGTCACCTCGTCGTCGATGACCCGCTTGAGCAAGGCCCGCGCCATCGGCGAATCCACACTGATCCAGCCCTGGCCGATGTCGAGTTCATCCGCGCCGACGATGCGGTAGGTGCTTTCCTCGCCCGCCTCGTTCTCCACCGTCACCCAGGCGCCGAAGAACACCCGGTCCCGCTCCTTGGGGATGTCGCCGATGATCTTGAGGTTGGGCAGGCGCTTTTGCAGGTAGCGGATGCGCCGGTCGATTTCCCGCAGTTCCTTCTTGCGATAGATGTACTCGGCGTTTTCCGAGCGGTCGCCCTCGGCGGCAGCGGCGGCGAGGTGCCTGGTGACATCGGCGCGGCGCTCCCACAGCGCTTTCGACTCCGCCTCCAGACGGCGGGCACCGTCGGCGGTGATGTACGGGGAGGACTTGGGGGCGGGGGGACGCCAGCGGGACATAATGGCTTGAATCGCGATTGAATGGGGCGGCGAGTATATCAATGGCCCGCCGCAGCCGCCGATGTCGGCCACGGGTCCAAATCCACGATACCCAGGGTCTCAGCCGAAACGCTGTCCACCAACATGGTTTGGTCCAGGCTTTTCGATTGGAGCGGCACGAACCGCACCCGCGAGGCATCCCATCCATGGCTCCGCAGATAGGCGGTCAGCGTGTCCCGCGCCGCCGGGCTTTTCGCCATCAGGGCATCCACGGGCTTGGCGTGGGCCAGCACCGTATCCCTCAAGCCAGCATACGGCACGTAATACTGCGGAAGCTGCGGGAGGTCGGCGCCCCCGCCCATGGTGCCGAATAGGAGCTTTTCCCGCTCCTTGCTATCTTCCGGCGGTAGCACGCCGACGATCCTTGGCCCCAACAAAGGCAGGCCGCGGAATTCCTCGCGTTTCACCAAGCCCAGGCTTTCCTTGGGGATGTCGGCCGCCCGGATCACTTCGAAACGATCCACGGCGTAGACCACGTACACCGGCCTCGCCAGAAGAATCGTGTACAGGCCATAGCCCAGCGCCAACGACCTGTAGAGCGGCGATGACGGACAAATCGAAGCGCAGGCCCGGCTTGCCCGGCTTGAAGACAATCAGCGTCAGCAGTGGCCCCAGGCAGGCATCAACGCCCGCCAAAATGCCGATCAGCGCCAAACCTCCGACGGCGCGGACGTAGTCAGGCGGATACCAAGTAGCGGACAGCGCCGCCCCCAACACAAGAACGATCAAGAGACTGATGCCGAGATGAATGGCGGCGGCCTTCCAGCGAGACATGATTCAACTCCTTAGGTGGATGGACTTGCGATAACGCAAATTTTAGCCCAGCCGCCAGACAGAAAAGCCGACTCGGTTTTCAAAACCGAGTCGGCTTACCAATAACAATAACCCGTAGGAAAAACCCTCAAGGCGAGTTTAATCCACCGAGGTCAGCCCCAGATTCCGCCAAATCCCCAGCACCGCCTCCGATTGGTTCAGCGTGTAGAAGTGCAGCCCCGGCGCGCCCTGTTCCAGCAAACGGCGGCACAGGTCGCTGACCACTTCCAGCCCGAAGGCCCGGATCGCGGCCCGGTCGTCGCCCAAGACTTCCAGGCGCTTCCGCATCCAGCGCGGAATGTCCGCCCCGCACATCTCGGAGAACCGGGAAATCTGGGTGTAGTTGATGATGGGCATGATGCCCGGCACGATGGGGAGGTCTAGCCCCAACTTCTCGCAATCGTCGATGAAACGGAAATAGGCTTCCGGGTTGAAGAAATATTGGGTGATGGCGCTGTTGGCCCCGGCGTCCACCTTGCGCTTGAAGTTGCGGAGGTCGGCTTCGGCGTTGGGTGCTTGCGGGTGGACTTCCGGGTAGGCTGCCACTTCAATGTGGAAATGGTCGCCGGTTTCGCTACGGATGAATTCCACCAGTTCGTTGGCGTAGCGCAGTTCGCCCGCCGACATCATCCCCGATGGCATGTCGCCCCGCAGCGCGACGGTGCGGTGGATGCCGTTGTTCTTGTAGGCCAGCAGCACCTCGCGGATGCCCTCCCTGGTGGAAGCGATGCAGGAAATATGCGGGGACGCCTCCAAACCGAAGGTGTTCTGGATGTCCACGACGGTCTCGAAGGTCTTCTCGCGGGTCGAACCCGCCGCGCCGAACGTGACCGAGCAGAACCGGGGCTTGATCGGCGCCAGTTCGGTCAGGCACTTTTTGAGGGAAACTTCCGCTTCCGGGGACTTGGGCGGGAAGAATTCCAGGCTGAAGACTTGGGGATGTTTTTTTTGGGATTGCATGACGGATTAACCTCGGAATGGCAGAAATCCTGCCGAAGCAGGATTTCCGGTAGGTCGGGCATGTACTCATGCCCGACAATCCAAATCGAATCTTTATGCGCCGGGCATGGGTACATGCCCGACCTGCGAGCCGATCAATACCGATAATGCTCCGCCTTATACGGCCCATCCACCGACACGCCGATATAAGCCGCCTGTTCCGCCGTCAACTCGGTCAGTTGCGCGTTCAGCTTCTTCAACTGCAAGCGGGCGACCTTCTCGTCCAGGTGCTTCGGCAGGGTGTAGACGCCGACCGGATACTTGCCGGAATCGCGCTCGGTCCACAGCTCGATTTGCGCAATCGTCTGGTTGGCGAAGCTGGAGGACATCACGTAGGAGGGGTGCCCGGTCGCACAACCCAGATTTACCAGACGGCCTTTCGCCAGCAGGATGATGCGCTTGCCGTCCGGGAAGATCACATGATCCACCTGCGGCTTGATTTCCTCCCATTGGTACTGCTCGATGGCGGCGACTTCGATTTCGTTGTCGAAGTGGCCGATGTTGCAGACGATGGCCTGGTCCTTCATCTTCGCCATGTGCTCATGGGTGATGACGTGGTAGTTGCCGGTGCAGGTGACGAAGATGTCGGCCTTGTCGGCGGCGTAATCCATGGTCACGACCCGGTAGCCTTCCATCGCGGCTTGCAGGGCGCAGATCGGGTCGATTTCCGTGACCCACACCTGGGCGGACAGGGCACGCATGGCCTGCGCGGAACCCTTGCCCACATCGCCATAGCCAGCGATCAGCGCGACCTTGCCGGCGATCATCACGTCAGTGGCCCGCTTGATGCCGTCCACCAGCGATTCGCGGCAGCCGTACAGGTTGTCGAACTTGGACTTGGTGACGGAATCGTTGACGTTGATGCCGGGGAATTTCAGTTCGCCACGGGCGTGCATCTGATAGAGGCGATGAACGCCGGTGGTGGTTTCCTCGGTGACGCCGCGCACGGAAGCCAAGCGCACGGAGTACCAGGTCGAATCAACTGCCAGCTTGGCCTTGATGGCGGCGAACAGCACGCGCTCTTCCTCGGAACCCGGATTGCCCAGCACGGACGCATCGGATTCGGCGCGGGCACCGAGATGCAGCAACAGGGTCGCATCGCCGCCGTCGTCCAGGATCATGTTGGAATAGCCACCGTCGGCCCATTCGAAGATGCGGTGGGTGTAATCCCAGTATTCTTCCAGCGACTCGCCCTTGACCGCGAACACCGGAATGCCCTGCGCGGCGATGGCGGCGGCGGCGTGGTCCTGGGTGGAGAAGATGTTGCAGGACGCCCAGCGCACTTCCGCGCCCAACGCGGTGAGGGTCTCGATCAGCACCGCCGTCTGGATAGTCATGTGCAACGAGCCGGTGATGCGGGCACCCTTGAGGGGTTGACCAGCGGCGAATTCGTCGCGGATCGCCATCAGGCCGGGCATTTCGGTCTCGGCGATTTTGATTTCCTTGCGGCCCCACTCGGCCAGGGACAGGTCGGCGACGATGTAGTCGTTGAAGGTTTCGGTTTCGGACTTGAGGACAGCGTTCATGGTGTCGTGCGTCTCCTTTTTAGGGCTTGCAGTCACCTTCCGCCACGGGATCGATGCTCGATACACCATGGCCGGAGGGTGGGTGTAATCGAGCGCCGTTGGATTCGGAACACCGGCCCCGAGCCTGGCGGCCTATGCCGTCGCAGCGCTCCTCGGGGCGGTGGTAAAAGTCAGTGTTTCAGTTCGGGACGCGGGTCCACGGGATATTCAGAACGGGGCCGCTCGCCTTCGGGACCGAAGAAGCGCACCTCGCCGGTCTCGAACACAATCCAGACCTCGCGGGCACCTTGCCCTAGATAGAGCGCGATTTTCGCCCGCATTTCCTCCCAAGAATTGGAGGGCGAACGGACCTCGACGCAAATCTCCGGGGCTTTCGGATAGGGGGTTACATAGCCGTGGCGGGCCAGGAATTCCGGCGAACACCAAGCGACATCCGCAACCTTCACGCCTTCCGGCGTGTCCACCGAACATTCCGTCAGCGCTTCGCCGCCTAAGTGCCGCTCCAGGAAAGCGCCCACCCAGGCTTGCAAGCGTCCATGCTTATTGCTGGCCGGACTCATAAGAATATTCCCGTAGCGGTCCAGTTCGATTTTGTACGGCAGGTTCCGCAAGGACTTGTCGGCAAGAACATCGGCCCAGTTCATCAGCGTGGCTCCGTTCGCCCGCCGCCCCATGAACGGGGAAACGGGCCATCCGGTTTCTTACAGCGGCGGCAGGCCAGCGGCTTCCCGCAGCAGCGCGGCGCGGTCGGTCTTCTCCCAGGTGAACTCCGGCAATTCGCGACCGAAGTGGCCGTAGGAGGCGGTCTTCTGGTAGATAGGCCGCAGCAGGTCGAGCATGTTGACGATGCCCTTCGGGCGCAGGTCGAAGTGGGCCAGGACCAGCTCGGTGATCTTCTCGTCGGAAATCTTGCCGGTGCCGTAGGTTTCCACCATCACGCTGGTCGGCTTGGCGACGCCGATGGCATAGGACACCTGGATTTGGCAGCGCGAGGCGAGGCCAGCGGCGACGATGTTCTTCGCCACATAACGACCGGCGTAGGCGGCGGAACGGTCCACCTTGGACGGATCCTTGCCGGAGAACGCGCCGCCGCCGTGCGGGGCCGCGCCGCCGTAGGTGTCCACGATGATCTTGCGCCCGGTCAGGCCGCAGTCGCCCTGCGGGCCACCGACCACGAAACGCCCGGTCGGGTTGACCAGATAGCTGATGTTGCCCTTGAGCATGTCGGCGGGCAGCACCGGCTTGATGATCTCTTCGATCACGGCGTCCACCGCGTCCTTCTTCATGCGGTCGCCGTCGGACATTTCCGGGGCGTGCTGGGTGGACAGGACCAGGGTGTCGATGGATTCGGGCTTGCCGTTCACATAACGCACGGTGACTTGGCTCTTGGCGTCGGGGCGCAGCCAGGGCAGGACGCCGCTATGACGGAGGTAAGCTTGGCGCTCCATCATCCGGTGAGCGAGGTAGATGGGCAGCGGCATCAGGGTCGGGGTTTCGTCGCAGGCGTAGCCGAACATCAAGCCCTGGTCGCCCGCGCCTTGGCCGAGGTCGTCGTCGTAAGCCTTGTTCACGCCCTGGGCGATGTCGGGGGATTGCTTGTCGTAAGCGACCAATACGGCGCAGCCCTTGTAGTCGATGCCGTAGTCGGTGTTGTCGTAGCCGATCTGTTGCAGGACATCGCGGGCCACCTTGATGTAGTCCACATTGGCGGCGGTGGTGATTTCGCCCGCGAGTACCACGAGGCCGGTGTTGCAGAGGGTTTCGGCGGCGACGCGGGAATGCTTGTCTTGGGCCAGGATGGCGTCGAGGATGGCGTCGGAGATTTGGTCGGAGACCTTGTCCGGGTGGCCTTCGGAGACGGATTCGGAGGTGAAGAAGTAGTTGCTGCTCACGTTGCGACCTTTGCTTGAGGGTTATTGCCAGCGGAAGATTTTGAAAAGCGCGACATTATAGGGGAGCGGGGCGTGTCGGCCAAATACACGAAAAGAATTAGTGAGACATGCGTATGCCCAAGGCCCGCAACGGCCTGGGGCGCTTTGACGAGAACGGCGCTAGATCAGGGGAAAGGAGCGAATCCTCCCTCCTTTCCCCTGGTTTTGCCTTATCTGATTTGAACCCAGGATTGCCGCCCCGGCCCGCGATCAGCGCTCTCTCCCCAAACGGTCTTGTCCTCATCCGAGCGCGTACCGCCGGCCACCTTTCTGTCCAGCCCACCCGACCCACCCTCATCCCCGACGATGGTCGGCGTCTTAATGATGCCGATATGGGATTGCACGCCGGAAACCGCGTTTCCGCCGTTGACCGTATCGTTACTATCCACATGACCGTCGGGTCCGGCGCCGCCCGAACCCAGGAGGTCCAGGGCCGACTGCGACAGATTCTGGCCGCTGATGGCCTCCAGCTCCATGAGCCAACTGGTGCCGCCATAGCCGCACATATTGTCGTCGGGAATCAGGGTCACGAACACCAACCGCGACCCCACCAGCAAGGGGGCGCTGACCACGCGCTCGCCACCCCCGTTGGTTGCGCTGGGTGTCTTCAAATCCAGGTACCAGCCACGCTTGGTCGGGTAGGAGACCGCGTTTTTCGACAGGGTCCGAATCTTGTCCGCCACCACATAGCCCGCCGCGTTGGTGCCAGTCCCCTCGTAAGTGATGGTTTGTTGTTGCAGGGAACTCCGGCTGCTGACTGCCGAGCCATTGTCCCAGATGCCATAGAAGGTCTGCATTTGCGGGCTGCCGCCCACGCTGTTGTCGCCGGTTTCGAAGTATTTGCCGGTGCCGAAATACACCATGACGCCGCCGCTTTGATCGGGCCCAACCCGTCCCACCTGGGGCTTGGCCGTGATCGGCTGGCGGGCAGCGTCATTGGTGGCGTTAGAAGCCGCCGCGCAACCGGGCGTCGCTGGCACGCAGGCGGTGAACAAGGGCGCCGACCCGGCAATCGCCCAGCCACTCGCCGAACCGCTCGAAATGTCGAACTTCCACAGGTTGCCCGCCAAGTCGCCCGCGTAGACATAGTCCGCGATGCGGTCGTTGTTCACATCAACCGCCACGGGGGTGGACAAGCCGTTCTTGCTGATGGCGAGGTTGCCGCCTACGCCGGTGTCGATCTTTTTGATGACCGCCCCGGTGCCCGCGTCCAGGATGAACAGCACGGCGTGCCCGTTGTCGCTGTTATAACCGTTGCCGACGATGGTCCCCCAGCTTCCGTTGTTCATGCGGATCACCGAGGCTTGCGGGAGCGTATAGCCCAAGTCGCTGTCGTTGGTGTTGCTGAACTCCCACAACACGTTGCCGGCGCCGAATGAGCCGGGGTTCGTGATATCCAGGGCGAACACGCTCCGGCCACCCGCGCCGGTGCTGCCCACCAGAATGGTGCGCCATTGCTTGCTGGCGCCGCCCGCCGGGTCGACATAGGCATCGGCGGCGCGGGGCGAGCCATCCACCAGATAGGTATGCTGAATGGGGTTCTGGGCACCTGGGTCATAATTCGGCGAGGTCAGGAGGCTGAGTCCGCCGATGATGCTGTTCGGCACATAGGCCAGCTTCTCGACGCCAGAATGTCCCGGGTCGGCGTCGAAGCCGTGCAACATGCCATCGTTGGCCCCGATGTAAATCATCTTGGTGCGGCTCAAATAGCTGCCGCTTTGCCGGAAGGTGATGTAGCTGCTGCCCTCCGCGCCCGGCAGGATGGAATAGCCATAGTCCTCCATGCCGACGAACCAGGGGTCGGAATTGATGATGTCGCCCAGCAAGTACTCGCGGTTACGGAATGATCCGCCCTTCCTTTTCTCGCCGGTGATGGCACCGCGCAAATAGTTCAGGCGGGCCTGACCGTTGCCGTCGTTGGTGCCTTGCAGCGTGTTCAGTGCGGTTTGTTGGGCGGTCGACAAGCTGTCCCATGTGAATGCCACGCCCTTGGTGGGCGGACTCGGGTTGGTGTTCAAGGTGAAGACCTTGCGCGAGGCGTAAGAAAAGCTGGCGGAGGAAAAACTATCCGCCGCGTCCCATTTTTGGGCACCCACCGCGCCATTGGCGAATGCGAAGGCCAGCAGGTGGCCGCTCCAATCGCCGCTGTTGAACTTGGCTTGGAAAATCATGGTGTTGGTGTCCAAGCGCGTCGAGTTGGTGGAGATGGCGGCGGCCGAGGAGGACTTTTTGGCGACGTCGCCAAAGATGTTGTCGAGCGCCTGCTCCAGCTTGGCGGGGTTGGTGGCCTTGAAGTACCCATCGGGCACGCCGTCGCGGTTGCCGCTGGCGTCCTTCGCGTCCCACTCGTCAAGCTGATTGGGCTTGTCGTTGGTGATGTCGCCGTCGCCCGCCGTGTCGATCTCGCCGAAGGCGCCGTACTTGGCGGCGTACCACAGCGGATTCTCCAGCGACTTGGCCGTCGCGGTGCCCTGCGTGAAGGTTTTGCTGCCGGTGGGCGGGCAGGGCACGGTGCCGTTGCAGGGCGGGGTGGTCGGATAACTGGTGAAATCCGAGCCGCCCGCGCCGCCGCCATTGCGTCTCACAGGAAAAAAAGCGGCGTCCTCCGTGGTGCCGGTGATGGTGTAGCCGATCCTGACGGCCCGGCCCATCGCGGTTTGGAAAAGCGAGGTGGTGACCTTGATCTGGTTGGAGGAAACCGCCGGGGAGCAGGCCGCGCCCACGCAGAATTGCAGGCGCTCGGTGGCGTCCATGTCGTAGTCGTTACCCCACTGGGAAGCGTCCCAGTTGACCACCAGACTCCCCGAACTGATCTTGCCGGCGGTATAGCTCAGGGACTCGACCGCGACATCCACCAGGGCGCAGGACCGCCACGGGCCGGTGCCCGCGTCGTTATTGTCGTTGCCTTGGCAGGCCGGCAGCAGCGTGACCGTGCCGCTGCCCACCGGGATATTGAACTTGGGCAGACTCTCGGCCAGGGAAATCGCGTAGCTGGTCAGGCTCTGGGTGCCGGAACGATCCGAGCGAAGGTCGTGGGTATGGGCGTAATGGGCCAGCCCCCCGACATGATATGCGCCCTTCCAATGGGGCACCTCAGGGCAGATGCCCAAAGCCTGGGACAATTGGTCAACGGATTTGTCGGTGCAAAGCTGGTCCGTGTCCGCGCCATTTTCACCGATGAGGTAGGTGCCGCCATTGAGGTTCTCGTGCGAGGCGTCCCCCATCAGGTTGACCAGGCTGTCCGCGTTGATGCTCAGGTCATTGCTTAGCTGGTCGGCGTCGAAGGAATTGAGTCCCGTGGAAATGGTGACGACCGAATTCCCGGCGCACCATTCGGCCGCCGGCGTCGGGTCGACCCAGGAGACCTGGGGCAGCGAAGGGACATAGGCGCTGTCGTCGGCGCCGAAATTCGCGGTGGTTTTGCCCGCGAAATAGCGCATCGCCTCCAGATACATCTCACCCAGGGGATTGCCCCAGTCTATGCACTGGTCGTCGGCGAACGTCGCGACCACCGGCTTGTCGCAACCGTTCTGATAGTAAGCGCCCGAGGTCGAGCTGTAATCAAAGCTCGCGATCCGCAGCCGGTTGAGGGTGTTGATGATGCCGGCGTCGCTGCTCCCCTGGTTGAGGAACACCCCGGTGTTGGTGTTGACCTCGTTCTTGCTGGCCGTCGCGTTGCCCGAAATGCGGCTGACGTTGCGGCGCAGGACGCCACCGGACTTGTTCTTTTTGTAGCTGCCGGTCATCAGCCCGAACTGGATGGGTCGGCCCGCCATGCCATAGGTCTGGAGCAGTCCGGTGGGCTTCTTGACGGTGCTGCCGGGATAGCTGGCGCAGCTCGCCTCCTCATAGCCACTCACGCACGCCTTGACCCGCACGTACAGGCCATCCGTGCTGCTGTTGTCGCCGGCACCGGAGGGCGACAGCCGCTTGGAGGTGGCGGGATGAGTGTTTGGACCGCCCCAGGTGCATTCCGGCTTTTCGCTGGCGGACCAGTACGGCCAGCCGGTCGTGCCGGGTCCGTTGTCCCAGGCCACCCGCAGGAGGGGAGGGTTGGCCGAGGCATCGACCGTGGCGCTCACGCCGCTGGCGTCGGTCAGATTGCAGAAGCTCAGGACGGTTTTGCTATAAGGCGTGTATTTCAGCATGTCCGCCTCGGTGGCGGTTTTGAAGACCTTGGCGAAGGCGTGGGCGTCGAAGGGCAGCAGCGCCCGCTCCAGCACCGTCTCCGTGGTGCTGTCAGAGCGCCGGAAGCCCCCGTACAGCACCTTGCGCAACACGTCCATGCGGGTCATGGTCGCCCAGTTCAGGAAGTTGCCGCTCCATTTGCTGCTGCAATGATGGGAGTTGGTCCCGCTGGCCGCCGCCGCTGGCTCGAAGCGGTTATTGGTGTAGGTATAGCAAGTGTTGTTGCCGAAATAGCCGTAATAGGTCACGGCGTCGTTGTAGGTGGTGTCGATGGTGCCGTCGCCACTGAGGTCCGTGTAGTCGGTATAGGCCTTGACGGACAGTTGGTGGTCGCGGGACAGCAGCAACATCACCCTCGCGTCCACCGCCGTGGTGAGGAATAGCGGGATTTGCGAGATGGTGCCAGCCTGGGTGGTCCCGGTGGCACCCGCTAGAAAAGTCAGCGCCGCCAGTAGGGTTTTACGGCTCAGTCCTGATTTGAATTGGCGGTTCATGACGGTCGTCCGCTGAGTGGGTTGGAGGTTATCGCTTATAGATGGACTGCACCACGGCCACGGCGGTGTCGCTGCCGCCGGTGCCCCTGGCCGTGATCCGGTAATAGCCCGTATCCAGCACCGCCGGCACTTCCAGGGTATTGTTCACCCCGGCAAGCCGTTCAATGATATAGGCGGGCGGGGTGCGTGCCAGTTTCTCGGGCAACCCGCTGCCGACATAGCGGACCGCCAGGTCATCGTCGCTCCAGTTCATATTGGCGTTGTCCCAAATGGGGGTGGCGTCGGCACCATTACAATCAAAGTCTCCGGTGAGATACAGGCCGTTGGTGCAGTTGAAGTCGAGCGCGGCGTACTCTTCGGGAGTTCGGCTGAGCATGAAGTTTTCTCCGTCCCGCAGGGCGATCTCGGCGGCTTGGAAGGCTAGATTGGCATCGCGCAGGTTGCCCGCCATCTTTTCTTCCACGGTGCTGACCTGCACCGCGGATAGGCCGAGCAGAGACAATATCAGCAGAATCATCAGGCTGATAATTAACGCGCTGCCGGTTTGAGTCGATTTAAAACACATAGGATGGATTATTGCTTACGGTTTCTCAGGGTAACGATATTGACGGCATCGTACACCAAGCGATTATCGTAACTATTGGTTCCCGCATAATGGCGCTTGGTTTTCGCCACGTTGTCTTCCAAGGTTCGGGCGGTGACATTTATTCTCACGCTGATTACATCGCCCCAAGCAATGGCGGCGGCGACGATTTGCTGGGCGGTCAAATATCGGTCGGTGGCCCTGTCGCCGCTGCCGTCCGTATCGACGCCATAAAGTATCTGCAAGTCCTCCACGCCCTCCACCAATTCCACGGGGTTCTCCGAACCCACGACCGTGCTCAGGGCGGAATTATTATCGAGGCGGTATAAGGAGGGCTGGGGCGGATTACTATCATTAAGGCGGATATAGTAGGTATAAGCCCTAAATATCCTGACCTCGGACGAGCCATCGGCATTGTAGGTTTTGCCCAGACTGGCGGTTGCAGTGCCCCCCACCGTGGTATTTCGGGTGGTATCGTTGGACACCCTGAAAACATGGGCCGTGGAGCAATCCGAGACCAGCACCGGCTGACCCAGCGCGAGCGCACAGTTGGCCGGCGCGCCGCCCGGATAGATCGACAGGTCCGGGCTGACGCCCGTCAGCCCGGCCTGTAGGTTGCCCCGGCAAGGCGGCCGGATCGGCTCGGCGAACTGAATGGTGATGGCGTCCGTCCCGTTCACCACATTGGTCAAAATCCGGCCATTGCCCACGGCGGTGGAAATGGCTGGGCTGGGGTTGGTGAAGGCGTTGCCCGCCGCGTCATTGCCGCCCGTCACCAACTCGTCCACATTCGGCCCGAGGAGCGGGGGATTGGCGATGACGGTCAACCGCTCCATGCCTTCCCCGGTTGCGCCCAACCGGGATACGCAGCCCATGTTCCCCACCAGCCGCAGATCATGAACCAGGATGCTCATCGCCAGCCGGGCGTTCTCCTGCAAGCGGGATAGCTGCTCCTCCATCCGATTGGTCTGCTTGCTGCCGACAAAGAGCTGCCCCACGCCGGCGATAATCAACAGCCCCGCCACCATGGCCACCATGAGTTCGACCAGCGACAGCCCGCGCTGGCCCCGAACGGTCCCACGAGTTTTAGGCATCGGCACTGCGTGGTTCATGGCGAGTCCACCGTGATCACGAAGCGCTGGCCCTGGGCGCCGCTGCGGGTGTCGTCCCACCAAATCTTGATGGCGTAGGGGCCTTGGCGGTTGTCTCCAACGCCATCGCAACCGGCGGAGCCAAGACTTGCGTAACTGGCGGGCGCCGTGCCGTCGTCCGGGGTGCTGTCGATGCAGACCACGCCCATGGCGCTGCCGGGCAGGCCGGTGCGCAAACGATCAGCGGCGTCGGCGGTTCTGGTGTTGGGAAGCTGGTTGGTCAAAGCGTTCCGCCATTGCATGATGTCGTACCCGGCCATTTGCGCCGACGTGCAAGCGGCGGCCTCGCAATCGTCGTTGGTGCCGTTGGCCTTGTCGTAGCTGCCAGCGCTGACCCCCGTCACATTGGCCCGCATCCGGTCGGCCATTTCATAGGCCAACTGGGTCGCCACGGAGCGGAAGTAGGAATTCTGGTTATTGCGCAGCGCGGTCATATGCAGCCCCGCCAAGCCCAAGAGGCCGATGGAAAGCACCACAACCGAGATCAACACCTCCAGCAGTGTGAAGCCTCCGCTGGCATGAAGCATGGTTTTTTGCGGATCGGCGTGGGTCGTCGCTCGCCTAATCCCGATGGCAACAGTTTTCATTTTTGAATGGGTCGGCCAAGTGCCGGAAAAATCCTGGTCGTGGGCGGAAGTGTTTCGATACGTGCGTTGTCGCGTATAAACCTATAGCAGCGCCCGGCGCCGACGTTGGCGGAAACCGACAATCGGCAGACTCACCCCGACCGGCGGTCGGGCGCTGCCACGGAAGTCAAGTATGGATTACAAGCCAAATAATGCTGTGACGGGCCAGGCATTATTTACTTGTCACCCCCAAAATGACCGCACTGGCCTTGAATACCGCCGTCGCCGTGTCGCCGTCTTTCAGCCCCATGGCGTCCACGCTCTCGTTGGTGATGCCGGCGGCGATGGAATCGCCCCCCGCCAGTTGGATGACCACCTCCGCGTTCACCGAGCCTTTTTGGACGCGGGCCACGGCGCCGCCCAGTTGATTCCGGGCGGACAGGCGGTAGCCGCCGAAATCCTTCACCACGATGACCTGCGGCGCCTTGATGAGCGCGATGACCTCCACGCCCGCCGCCAACCCCAGGGCCGTGACCGACTCGTTGGTCACGGACGCCACCAAGCTGTCGCCGCCCTTGAGTCCGACGGCCACCTCCGAATACACCGCGCCGGATTGGACGGCGGTGACTTGACCGAACAGTTGATTGCGTGCGCTGGCTTTCATGATGAGTCTCCTGAACAAGTAGAAAAGATCGGGGTTGTCCGCCAATCGACGGTTGAGTCCTTGCAGGAAGCGGCGGTGTTCTTCCTGCATTTCTTGGAACAGGCCCAGCAGTTCCTTGCCGGCCGGCGTCAATTGGGTGCCGCCGCCGTGCCGCCCGCCGATGGCGGTGGCGACCAGCACGCGGGGCGAAAGGTTGTTGGCCCGCTCGATGATCTCCCAGGCGCCCTTATAGCTCAGCCCCACGGACTTGGCGGCGCGGTTGATGGAGCCGATGCGGTCGATGGCGTCCAGCAGCCGGAAGAATTTCTCGTTGAGGCCACCGATCAGCTTCAGTTCGCCTTCCACTAAGCTCGGTTCTAGGAATGGGTTCATGGCGGGATTCCAGGTTAACGGAGAGGAATCAACATCGGGTTGAAGGCTTTGGACAGCAACATGACTTTGCCGCCGACGCCGACCCCGGCGATCTCGTCGCGGGTGGCGATCACCTTGACGATCTGGTTGCCCACCAGCACCGAGACCGCGAACACCACGTCGCTGGGTTCGATGGCCAGCACGATGCCGGTGAACTGGAATTTGCCGCTCAGCCGCCGATCCGTGAACACCTCCGAGGGGAGGCCATCGCGCACGACGCGCCCATGTTCGACGACCAGGACGCGGCTGGACAGCTTGAAGACTTCGGGCAGGTCGTGGCTGACGATCACGGTGGTGGTGCCGAAGGCCCGGTGCAGGTGGAGAAGATCATCCTGCAAGCGCAGCCGGGTTTCCGAATCCAGGGCCGACATCGGCTCGTCCAGCAGCAGGAGCTTGGGCCGCTGGATGAGCGCCCGCGCCAGCGCCACCCGTTGCTTCTGTCCGCCGGACAGGGTTTCCGGGCGGCGGTGCTGAAGCGCGGTCAGGCCGGTCAGGTCCAGGAGTTCGTCCACCCGGCGGCGGTCGGCCTTGGCCTCAAGGGCGAATTCCAGATTGCCGCGCACCGTCATGTTGGGGAACAAGGCGTAATCCTGGAACACGAAGCCCACCCGCCGTTGCTGGGGCGGCAGGTGGATGCCCCTGGCGCTGTCGGACCAGAGGTTCCCGAAGGCCGCGACCCGGCCCGCCGCCGGCTTGAGCAGCCCGGCCAGGATGCGCAGCAGCGTGGTCTTGCCCACCCCCGACTGGCCGAACAGGGTCACGAATTCCCCGGCCCCGATGCGGAGGTCCACCTCCAGCAGAAGGTCGCCGTGGGCGGTGTGTAGCGGTTGTTGGGCGCGTAGCTCGATCATCTCGCCCGCATCAGGTTCTTGTTGATGGCGTAGACCGTCAGCAGCACGACGAAGCTGAAGGCGAACAGCACGCCCGCGTAGAAGTGGGCGGCGGGGTAGTTGAGCGCCTCCACCTCGTCGTAGATGGCGATGGACGCGACCTTCGTTTCGCCCGGCAGGCTCCCGCCGATCATCAGCACCACCCCGAACTCGCCGATGGTGTGGGCGAAGCTGATGACGCCGCCGGCCAGCAGGGCGGGCCGCATGTTGGGCAGCAGCACGCGCCACAGCGTCGTCAGGCGCGACTTGCCCAGGGTGTAGGCCGCTTCCACCAAGGACGCCGGGACGCTCTGAAACCCGGACTGCACGGGATGCACCATGAAGGGCAGGCTGAAGATCACCGAGGCCACCACCAGACCCTCGAAGCTGAAGGCGAGCCGGATGTCGAACAGGGCTTCGAGCCACTGCCCGAACGCATGGCGCGGGCTGAACGCGATCAAGAGATAGAAGCCCAGCACCGAGGGCGGCAGCACCAAGGGCATACTCACCAAGGCTTCCAGCGCGGATTTGCCCCGGAACCGCCCGAACGCCAACAGGTAGGCGAGCGGTATCCCGACCGCCGCCAGAATGGCCGTGACCACGGCGGCCAGTTTGAGGGTCAGCCACAGGGGTTGCCAGTCAAGATTCATCATCGGGCACCATCAGCGTCATTTCATTGGCCTTCACGAACGCCTCGACCCGGTCGCCGGGCGCGAGGCGGAGCCGGGCGACCGAGCGGCTGGTGATGACCGAGATCACCCGCCGTCCGGCGTAATCCAATTCCACCTCGCTGAGCAGATGGCCGGGCCGGATGGCGTGGACGGTGGCGGGAAGGCGGTTGCTCAGGCTGATGTCCCCGGCCAGGTTGCGGGCCAGGGACACCTCGGTCTCCTTGAACAGCAGCCAGATGGGCCGGCCCGGCTGGAGGTGGGGCGCGGTGGCCGGGGTTTCCACCACCACGGCGGTGAGTTTGTCCTCGCCCACCGCCACGTCCACCAGGGACACATGGCCCGAGCAGGCCACGTCCGCGATGACGCCGGACAGCCGGTTCATCGGGGCGGCAGGACGAAGCCGTACCGCGCCAAAATGGCGCGGGCCGACGGACTGGCGGCGTAATCGGCGAAAGCCTTGGCCTCCGGGTTGCCGGCGGCGCGGGACAGGATCACAAAGCCCTGTTCCAGCGGCGCGTGCAGCGTGTCGGGTATCAAGTAATGCCCGCCCTTGGCGCCGAGGGTCGGGGCGCTGGCCAGCGACAGCGCGATGATGCCCACCTCCGCCGCCCCGCTCTCGGCATACTGGGCCGCCTGGGCGACGGTTTCCCCATAGACCAGCTTCTTTTCGAGCGTTTTCCACAGGCCGGCTTTTTCCAGCGCCTCCTGGGCACGCTGGCCGTAGGGGGCGTGCTTGGGATTGGCGATGGCGACATGGCGGATGCGGCTTCCCTTGAGGCTGTCCAGGGTCATCTTCGAGGCGTCCAGGGTCGCGCTCCACAGCACGATGCGGCCCACGGCGTAGGGCTGGATGGCGGAGGCGGTGAGCTTGGCCTGTTCGAGCTTGCGGGGGTACTCGATGTCGGCGGAGAAATAAAGATCGAACGGCCCGCCGTTGACGATCTGTTCGTAGAACTTGCCGGAGGAGCCGAGCACCACGTCGATCTTCGTGTCGGG
>NZ_JBTEKS010000048.1:0-17710 GCF_054333355.1 Methylomagnum sp.
ACAATGCCGCGCCCGGTCGCGGTCTAAAGACCTCTCCCACGCCCCTCTATTTCACCCCACATCGGAGCGCAGCCCCATGAAGACATCCCAGATCAGCATCCTCGCCCTCCCTGCCCTGCTGTCCATGAGCCTATGGACAACCAGCGCCGCCGCCGCCGAGGTCGGCTGCGTGACCACCGCCTGGAAATTGCTGGGCGCCAACCACAAGGTGTGTGTCGATGCCTTCGACGACCCCAAGGTGCAAGGCGTCACCTGCCACGTCAGTCAGGCCAGGACCGGCGGGGTGAAGGGCACCATCGGCTTGGCGGAAGACCCGTCCCAGTTCTCCCTCGCCTGCCGCCAAACCGGACCCATCGCCCTGCCCGCCAAGCTGCCCGAGCAGGAGAACGTCTTTTCCGATGACACCTCGATTTTCTTCAAGGAAACCCGCGTCATCCGCCTGTGGGACGCGCCCCACAACACCCTGGTTTATCTCGCCATCAGCCGCAAGCTGATCGAGGGGGCCCCGGCCAACAGCATTTCCACGGTGCCGGTCATGCCCTGGGGGCGGCAATAATTGAAAAGGCCGACCCGGTTTTCAAAACCGAGTCGGCCTCCGTGGAATCTTGGAACGATCAAGCGTGATGATGACTGCGGGGCTGGTCACCCAGCCGCTCCAAGACCTCCCGGATCCGCCGCAGCAGGTCGGGCACATTGAAGGGCTTGGTGATGTAGGCGTCAAAACCTTCCCGCAGTCCCGTCTCGATGTCGTGGGCCATGGCGGCGGCGCTGACGGCGAACACCGCAATGCTCGCGGTGCCGGGATCGGCCCTGAGTTGGCGCAAGGCGTCCACCCCGCTCATTTCCGGCAAATGAATGTCCAGCAGAATCAGGTCGGGCAAATACTCGCGGGCCAGCACCAGCCCGAACTCGGCGTCCGTGGCGATCAACAGCCGGACCTTCGGCAACTGCCGGAAGATATGCTTCATCAAGCTGACATTGGCGGGGTTGTCCTCCACGTAAAGCACGCTCCCGTGCCATTCAACCAATTCCTTGGAAGCCACGGCCTGCCCGGCGGCGGCATCCCCCGCCACGGGCTGGGTGGCCGACGCCTCGCCCGCCATCGACAGCTCGACCCAGAACGCGCTGCCGCGCCCCGGCACACTGTCGAAGCCAATGCCGCCGCCCATGGCCTCGACCAAGTGCTTGACGATGGTCAGGCCAATGCCGGTGCCCTCGATGCCGGTGCGTTCGGCGCCCAGCCGCTCAAACGGCTGGAAAATCAGCGCCCGCTTATCGGCGGGAATGCCGATGCCGTTGTCCGTGACGGTGACGCGCATTTGCCCCAGTCCCTCCGTGCAAGTCACCGCCACCGCGCCGCCGGTGTGGGAATACTTGATGGCGTTGGACAGCAGATTGACCAGGACTTGCCGCAACCGCCCCGCATCGGCCAGCACCGCCCGGTGGCAGGCGCCGGCCACATCCAGGTCGATGCTCCGCGCTGTCGCCAGCGGCGCCATCAGGGACAGGGTGTCGGCGATGACCTCGTCCAGCGACACCCGGGTGATGGCGAGTTCCAGGCGTCCGGCCTCGATGCGGGCCAGGTCCAGCACTTCGTTGATGAGGCTGAGCAGGTGATAGCCGCCCGCGTGGATGTGGCTGACCAACTCCTTTTGCCGCTCCGTCAAGGGGTCCGGCTCGTCCAGCTCCAGCAATTGGCTGAAGCCGATGACCGCGTTGAGCGGGGTGCGGAGTTCATGGCTCATCCGCGACAGGAATTCCGACTTGGCCCGGTTGGCGGCCTCGGCGGCGCGCTTGGCCTCCAGCAGGGCGGACTCGGCCTGCTTGCGCTCGGTGAGATCGACGCAGGTTACCAGCAGCTCCTTGCCCATCACGATGCCGGAAATCTCCACGATGCGCGTCTCGCCGGTATTGCACACGACCCGGTATTCGTGCGGCTCGATCTCCGTGCCCAGTTGGGTCGCCCGCTCGACCGCGCCTTGCCAAGTGTTCAAGACCCATTGCCGATAGGCGGGATCGGGATAGGCGCGGGGCCACCATTCCTGGGTCGTCGGCACATCGTCGGCGGTGTAGCCCAGCAACTCCACGAAGCGGTCGTTGCGGAAATACATGGCGTCGTTCTCGTCCACCAGGCACAGGCCGACGGGCATTTTCGCGAGGATGTTGCGGAGTTTTTCCTCGCTGCTGCGGAGGGCGGTTTCCGCCTTGTGGCGCTCGGTGATGTCCACCACCATGCCGACCAGATTGAGTGGCCGCTGGTTGGCGTCGCGGATGACCGTCACCGCCAAATCCACCCACACCACCCCGCCCGACCGGGTGAGGTAGCGCTTCTCCATCCGGTAGTCGTCCCGTCCGCCCGCCAGGATTTCATTCAGATATTCCGTTTCCACCGCCAAGTCGCCGGGGTGGGAAAGGCGGGCGAAGTTCATGCCCCGCAACGCCTCGGGGGAATAACCGACCAGTTGGGCGAAGCTGTCGTTGAATTGCAGCAGGAAGCCCTCCGCGTCGGTGAAGGCGATGCCGGTGTTGGCCCGCTCGAAAATGCTGCGGAAGCGGGCCTCGCTGCCCTGCATGGCCCGCTCGACGACTTTTTGCAAGGTGATGTCTTGAAGCGTGCCGACGGCCCCGACCAGATGCTCGTCCGGCCCGAAACTCAAGCGGGCGTGCTGGCGCACCCAGCGGGTTTCGTCGCGGACGATGATCCGATGCTCGCTGTCGAAGACGCCGGTGGCCATAGCCCATTGCCAGGCCCGGTCCACCTCCGGGCGGTCGCCGGGGTGAACCCTGTCGGTGAAGTCCGCCAAGCGCACCGGGGCGCCCGGTTCAACGCCCAACAAGCGGTAGGTTTCGTCGCTCCAGATCAAGCGCTGGTCCCTGGCCTGATAATCCCAACTGCCGAGGTGGGCCAGGGCTTGGGCCTCGCGCAGGCGGGCGTCGCTGTCCTTGGCGGCGGCCAGGGCTTGGCGCAAGACATCAATGATGCGCATCGCCACCATGGTCACGATGGCGGACGTGCCAATCAGGCTATAAATGGTAGTGATCCAAGACTGGGTCTGCCGCACATGAAGTTCGTAGTCGATGTGATTGGTCAGCAGGCCGTTCACGAAGCCAGCGCCGACCGCCCCTATAGTGAGGACGAACACCCCCGCCACGCCCCAGGCCCAGCGGAGCGGCAGAAGCAGCATCACCACCAGAATGACCACGACAGCGGTATACCGGCTATCCGCCAGCAAGCCCAGATAGGTGTGGCTGAACAGCAGGTTGCACCATAGCGCCGTCAGGAAAATCCCGATCCGCCAACCATAGGGGATCCGCTTCCGTAGCGCCGCCAACCCATAGAGCAGGGCCAGCAAGCTTAATTGGATGGAGAACAGTGGGGACCAACCGAGATAAGCGGCCCGGCTCACCGAAACCGCGACGGCGGGCGTTATCAGCACACAGAAGAGCAATAACAAATCGTTCAGCGTGCGGTCGCGCAGTTGATCGAAATCGAATGACGCGCCGTGGGGTTCTCGGTTCATGGGCTGTGGTTGTTTTCGCCTTGCCGCTATATTCATTTTGGATGTGCGGCGTTCACCTAGGCCGACACGGTTTGTGAAACCGAGTCGGCCTTTCTCGCTGCCGTACACCCACGTTGAAAACGCTCTGAGCTTCGTGGGAGGCTGGTTGCAGCGGCGGTGCTTTGGACGGGTACGCCTTCCCAGTATGGTAGCCAGCTTGAGGGGAAAATGGGAAATATGGTGGGAGATTCGCTGGCGGGAGCGCGGGGCGATGTGGGGATTTGCCGCTGCGTCGCGTAACCGATTCTGTTGGTTTGCTAGGCTTGTGTGCCAGTCATGCTGGGTGGGCACGCACTCATGCCCACCGGACTATCTCCGCCGCCCCTTGGGTTTCCCCTTGCCCGGCACCGGCGTACTTTCCTGCCGCTCCGCCGCCTTGACCAGCGCCCGGCACGGGCTGTCCTGGCCCAGCCCCAATTCCAACCACGGCAGGATAATGGCGGGCGGCGCCACCACCCCCAAGGCAATGGACGCCCCCACCCTGGCCGCCAATGGCAGGATTTCGGGCCGGGGGCGCGGCTGTTTGAGCGTGCCGGTCACGAGGATGGGCGTGCGGGCGACGAAGAGGCTGACATCCTTGGGATGGGCGGTGAAGCGGAAATCCAAGGTCTCGTCCCGCAGATTGAGCTGGCCATCGCCGAATAGATTGGTGTCGGTGGTGTCCATCAAGAACAGCTTGGTCTTGAGCAGGCCGTCGGTCACGATGAAATCGACAATCGTGCAGGGCGCGGCCACACTGTCGTCATCGCCGGTCACGACTATCCCTAAGGACTCGAAGATGTCCACGCCCGCCAACTCCATCATCAGCTCGGCCACCCGGCCATTCTCCATCACGACCGTGATTCCCCCGTCCGCCGCCGCCGCCATCGCCGCCACCGAGTTGCCGGCGGTGGTCAGATCGACCTTGCCAAAGAACAAACCGGCGGTTTGATCGGCGAAGGGCGTCTTGGACACCAGCCGCTTGAACGGCACCTTGTCGATCCGGGCTTCGACGCGGGCCAGAATCTTGTTCTCCCTGGCGTCCAAATTGATGTTTGACGTGATTTGGCCCAAGCCAATGCTGGCGCTGGCCGGCTTGAGGCTCAACACGCCACGCTCCATCTTGAGGTGGGCCAACACCTCGTCCACCGGCATGAGCGGCGTCACGATGTTGGCGCTCTTGAAGCGAATGTCCGCATCCGCCACCCGCAGCCCCGCCACGTCGTAGGGCTGGTCGGGCAGCAGCTTGGGGCGCGGCGGCGCGTCCGACTTGGGGTTCGCGCCAATGAAACCGGCGAAATCGCGGAAATCCAGCTTTTTCGATTCCAGGTCGCCCGCCAAGAATGGTCGCTCATCCCGGAGGGTGAACATCAAGCTGCCGGACAAATCGCTATTGCCGAGCTTGCCCGCGAAATCCCGCACCCGCCATTGCTCGCCCTGGCGGCTCACCCGCCCGGCGAATCGGTAGGCGCCCGTCTCGGGTATCCAAGCGCGGGTGAAGGGGCGCAGCGCGGCCAAGTCGGGACCGTGGGCCTCGAAGCGCAGGTCCGGGCCTTCCAGCTTCAGCGGTTCCTGAATGGTGCCGCCGACCTTGGCCTCGGTGGGTCCGTACACCAGCTTCACGTCGAGGGGGAAGGGCCGCTCGGTGTTCCACAAGTCCAGCACCGAGCCGCCCCGCACTTCCAAATTGAACCGCTCTTTCTGTAAGCGGCCCCGGCCCACCAGCTTCAAACCCCGCTCGTCGGACTCGCCCATGGCGGTGGAGACATTCATGTCCAACTCGGTCCCGGCGGCGGGATCGCTGAACAGCATCCGGCCATCGTCGATGGCAAGCTGGTCGATCTTGGGGAACCAGCGGCGGCTGATGGGCAGGCCGGTGGAGTCCTTTTCCTTGCCTTTATCCGGTGGGCCGAATTCCCAATTGGCCGCGCCGTCCCGATTTTTCTCCAGCGCCAGCCGGGGCTTGGTGATTTCGATTTCGGGCAGGACGATGTGGCCCTTGAACAAATCGGGCAGGTGGAGGGCGATGACGGCGCGGTCCAGGGTGAACATGTGGGGCTGACTGCCCCAGGCGGCGTTATCCAGTTCGATGCCATTGACGGTGAGGCGCGGCGTCCAGGACCAATCCATGCGCATGTCGCCATTGATGGCGAAATGCCGACCCAGGCGCTCGCTGACCAGGGAAGAAACCGGGCCGCGCAGGCGGTTCCAGTCGAATAGCAGCAAGACCAGAATGGCCACCAGGACCAGCCCCAGCAGTGCGCCGAAAGTAATGCCTATCCATTTCAGTGGGCGGGACATGGGATGACCCTGAAAGAGCTTCCTGCTTTCATGAGAAAAGTGCGGATTCCGACCCCCTCTCCCGCTGGAGAGGGGACAAAAAACCGTCTCCACCCATCCCATGCTCATTCGTCATCAGACGACCGTCCCAACGTGTCCGCCACATAAGCCCCCCGCTCGCCCATGGGTTTGGGCTGACCTTCCGTGGTGTCGTGCCCGGTCTGATGCTCCATCTCGGCGTTCACCTCCGCGCCCAGCAGCACCACATAGGACGTGAGATAAACCCAGGTCAGCAGAATGACCGCCGCGCCCACCGAGCCATAGGTCTCGTTATACGAGCCGAAGCTGGCGACATAGAAGGAAAACAGGCCAGACCCCATCAGCCACAGCACGGTGGCGAACACGGCGCCGGGCGTGACCCATTCCCAGCGGGGCTGATCGCGGCAAGGCCCGTAGTGATAAATGACCGCCAGACCCATGATGAACAGCAAGCCCAGCAACGGCCAGGCCAACAGGTTCAGCAGGGCCGTCACCAAGCCGCCGATGCCAAGCGCATCGAAAATGGCCGGTAACAGGACGATCAACGCCAGCGCCACCACCACAAACAGGATGGCCCCGACGGTCAGGGCCAAGGACAACAGGGTGAGGCGGGTAAAGCTGCGGCGTTCGGGCTGGTTGTAGACGATGTCCAGGGCGGTGATGATGGAACTGACGCCCCGCGAGGTACTCCAGACCGCCACCAGCAAGCTCAGCAAGACGCCAAAACTCAAGCTGCCAGCGGCATGGCTGGCGATTTGGCGCAACTGTTCCCGCAATAAATTCAAAGCCTCGGGTGGCAACACGTTACGTAGGAAGCCGGCTTCCCGCTCCACGTCGCCGGGGTCGGCGATGAGTCCATAAATCCCGACGATGGCACCCAGCGCGGGAAACAGCGCCAACAAGGCGAAGAACGCCACGCCGGCGGCCACGAAGGACATGTTGTGTTGCTGAAGATCGGCCCAGACCCGGTGGGCGATGTCGCGCCAGCCCTCATAGGGAATATCCCAAGGACGGCTGGCCGTTCGGCCATGTGGGTCGTGGTGGGCTTGGGTGGGTGTGGACATGACTTATCCCCGCATCCCATATTGATTGAATATCCGTCATTCCGGCATTCCCCGGCGGAATGAGGCTAGGAGCCTATCGGCCTACAGCGATTGCCCGAAGCGCTTATACGTCCATGGCTCATCCGCCCACGACGAAAACGCGCCCGCCTCGCTGTCCTCCCGCATCCCCGCCGCGCTGACCCGTGGCACGCCGCCGACGATGTTGCCGGTCTCGTCGGTTTTCTGGTCGCCGTGAGGGTTGTCTCCGGCCTCGCGGCTGGACTTGGGGCGTTGGCCGGGGGCAACCGGGGCCATGGGTTGGCCGTCCGTGATGTCTCGCTCGTTCATGATTGGGGGATCTCCAACGATGTAATGCGATGTGGGAGCGGTTTTCAACCGCTCCCACTGGCACTGTTAATTTTTAGGGACGCCGGGTCTCGCCACCGGGCGTGGTCGGAATGGGCTGGCCCATGCCAGTGGCCGCCGTGGTGGCCGTGGTGGTTGTGCCGCCGCCGGGTCCGCTGTGCTGACCGGACAGAAGGTCACCCGAAGAACGTCCGGCTGTGGCCGGATGACTCTCGGCCCGGTCCCGCTCGGTTTCCCGCCCCCGCTGTCCGGCTTGCTCCTTGACGCCCGAGACCAGCGACTCGGCACCGGATTTAACCTGCTCCCGAACCTCGCGGATCATTTCGCCGCCGGTTTCGTCGGCGCGGTGCAGCAGCTCGTCACGGGCCTCGCCCATGAACTCATCTTCCGGGCGGGTGCGCGGCAGGCTGGCGCCCAGCGCCGCGCCGATGGCGATACCCAAGGCGCCCAGCACCAAGGGCTGCTCTTCAATCACGTAACGGGTTTGCTCCTTCACCTTCTGTCCGGCCCAGCGGGCTTGCTCGCGGGCTTCGTTAGTCCATTCCGAGGCTTTTTCCCGCGCCTCGTCGGTCCATTCGGATGCCTTCTCCCGCGCCTGCCCCAAGACCCGCCCCGCTTTCTGGCTGACTTCGTCGGCGGTGTCGGAGGCTTTCCGCTTGGCCGTGTCCACGGCTTCGCCCACCGCCTGCCCGGCTTCGTTGAGCGTGCCGCCCATCCGCGCCCCCATTCTCTGGCCCATGCCCCGAGCCGTGCGGCGTTCGCTGCCCCGGCGCTCGGTCTGGCTGGTCCAGGTGGAACCGCCCGTATCGGTGCGACGCTCCATGCCTAAGCGGCGCTCGGTGAAGGCTTTCTCGCCCAAGGAATGCTCGGGCACGTAGCCGCCACTTCCCGCCTCGTAGGCCGACGGCGACTCATAGCCCGCCGCGCCATAATCGCGACTTCTGGACGAATAACGGGATGAATAGCGGGAATGTTCGGGATGGGACGCGCCATTGCTCCGGCCCGACATGAACAACCAGGCCAGCCCCACCCCGACCATGGTGGCGGGGACGGGATTGTCCCGCAGGGTGCCCATGACTTCCGAGCCAATCCAGCCCGCCTTCTCGTCCAAATAACCTAAGGCTTCATCCACCATCTGTCCCGGGGACAGCTTTTTTTGAAGGTCGTCCAAGGTGCCGGCCATCCGGTTACGGGTTTTCTCGATGTCCTGCTCGATGTCTTCCGGTCTACGGTTTTCTTCATAGGTTTCCATATTTCGACTCCGTTTAAATCCGGTACGAAGCGCTATCGAAAGAACGCGTACCGGTTGCTTCGCTTGCGCAACACCTGCGCTCGGTGCGCCACCCGACGAATGGCGGCTTCACATCAATGCCAGGCGCTCCTCGATCCAGGCGCGATGGCGACGCTCGTCCGCCAGGTTCTGGGTCAGGACGCCTTCGACACGGGCGGGTAGATCCTTGCGGCGCAAGGCCCGTTCGTAAGCCTCGTTGGTGTCGTCCTCGTTGGACCGCATGGCCTGGAGGATGCCCTTGTCGCCCGCCAGATTGCCGATCAGCACCTTGCCCTGGGTAAGAATCGCCTTGAAGTCCCGCTCGGTGGGCGGCATTTCGCCCAAGTCACGGACAATGCGGCTCAGTTCCTGGATGTGCTTGTGGTGATCGCTCATGAACTCGCCGAGCCGATCCTGAATGGCGTGGTTATCGAGCCGGTCGATGGCGACCTGATAGGCCGCGACCGCATCGAAATCCAGTTCAATCAGCGCCTTCAAGGTGTCCCTGAACGAATGCTCGCTGCCGATGAAGGTGGCCATCAGGATGCCTCCGGGGCGGACAATACGGGGCCGCTCATTTGAATTGCTCCTTCAAGACCTCGCCGTCCCGCCGCAAGGATTCGCCGCTACGGCGCGGGGTCAGCGATCCAGAGTCGAGATTGCTTCGGCCCCACAGCATGATCCCGATGCCCGCCCCCGAGACCAATAGGCCGATGATGAGGGGGGACAGCCATGGGTAATCGAGGGCGGTGGCGCCGAGCATTTGGCTCAGGCCCGCCACGGCGGCCAGCATGAGAATCAGGAAACCCACCAACAGCACGGCACCGCCCGCCGCTATCTCGCCAGCGCCTGCCTTGGCGTCCGAAACTTTTTCTGAAACCTCGGCCTTGATGAGCTGGGTTTCCTGACGAACCAGGGTGGACAGTTCCCGCGTCAAGTCGGTAAACAGGTTGCCCAGCGAGAATTCCCGCTTGGCATTGGGTTCATCGGGTCGCATAAATTTTCTCCGCGAAAATTCCGCCATTGTGGGAGCGGGCTTCAGCCCGCGGCGCACTCAGCTGATCGTGGGCTGAAGCCCACTCCCACCGCCATATACTCGATCCAAAATCGCTCTAGGATCGATAGACGCGCCCGGACTCGGAGTGTGCGTATCCCGTGGCCCGGGGCCGCCCTTCCGACGAACTCTTGAGGAAGCGCGCCATCAGCAGCCCGGCGACCAAGCTGCCGCCGAAGAACAGCCCCGGATGCTGGCGGGCGTAGCCTTCCACCTGGCCATACAGGGCGCGGAAGTCCTGGTCGCGGAGGTTGGCTGCCAAGCGATCCATGGATGCCGCCGCCCGCCCCACCAAGTTGGCCGTGGAAGGGCGCTGCTCTTGATCCAACTCGTGGGCCGTCTTGCGCAGGGCTTCCACCATGCCGCCGATTTCATCGGCGGCGGCCCGGCGCTGGCCTTCGAACAGGGCTTGACCGCGCTGCTTCGCCTCGCCCGCCAAGCGCCGCGCCTCCTCCTTCATTTCACCTTGCAGCTCGCCCGCCGCTTGCTTCGCTTCGCCAGCGGCTTCCTTCGCTTGGTATTCGGTTTCCGAACCGGCGGAGCGCCGGGCCGGGTTTTCCATCTCGGAATAAGCCATGGTATTAACCTCGAAATGATTAGTGGGCGGCCCACCGGGAATGAAGCCACAAAACTCCACCCTGGCTTGGCCGAAAGGACTGTGCGTGCCGTCGTCGGCGGATTAGCTCACACCGGCTTCCGTGCTGGTGGAGATGTCTTCCGCGCCGGCTTCCTCGAAGATGTCCTCGATGCGGTCGCGCTGGTCGCTGTTGGTGGTGTGGACGGAAATCAGGATATTGCCGGCCTTAACCTTGCCCTCGTAGCGCTTGGCCTCGTATTCCGGGATGCCGAGTCCGACCAGGGCACCGATGAGACCGCCCGCCGCCGTGCCGACGGCGGCTCCGCTCAAGGCGGCGACGATGGGTCCAGCCGCCACGAACGGTCCCAAGCCTGGAATGGCCAAGCTGCCGAAACCCGCCAGCCAACCCAGAATGCCGCCCACGCCCATCCCTGCCAATCCGCCCGCGGTGGCACCTTCCGGTGCCTTGGTGTGCTTCTCGTGAGCGAAATCACGGGTGGCCGATTTATCGGGGAATAAGACCGAAATATCGCTATTAGAAAACCCCGCCGTCTTCAGACGATCCACGATGCTTTCCGCTTGCTCGGTCGATGTGGCGATGCAGAAAACCGCTTTATCCATGACATTTTCCTCTGCTTATCAATGATGTTGGGAAAGCTCCGGCGACACGGCAATTTATGAAGAGGGCTAAAAAAGGCAGCGCCCGAAACTATTCACTAAGCGCTGCCATCGCCGCTAAAACTCACTTGCCATATTCACTTAAATGCGCGCCGGTCAATATCTCTATTGAATTAAATAATGGGCCAGCGGTTCACATCTTATATTTGAAGCTATTCACCTGCTTCTCGGCCTCATCGCGGGCAATACCGTACCGCTCCTGGATTTTGCCGACCAATTTCTCGCGTTCACCCGCGATTTGGTCGAGTTCATCGTCAGTAATCTTGCCCCATTGCGATTTGATCGACCCTTTGACTTGTAGCCAATTGCCTTTCACTTGATCCCAGTTCATGGTGAGTCTCCCGGTAGGATGGATGGTGATGGTTGAGCGCCAATTAATACGTGCCTACAACCCAGCGTGGTGAGCTTGGTCCAATGCTTGATGCGTAAGTAGAAATCCCCACATCGGTGCGTCAGATTGGCACGTAATTAATTAATACTCTATCGCATGAGACTATATAGGCACCCCAAGTTTCCCTGTTTTTTGGATACACAAATACTTATGCAGTAATACCTATGTGAAATCCCCCGGCCCGCGCGCTCCCAAGCTCCGCCTCACGCCACCCCACGAAACTCAACTTGGTGGAGCGATGGGAAGCGGAGCTTCCAAGACCGCGTTCCCAAGCTCTGCTTGGGAACGCGCAAACGAGCGAGGACCAACAAAAAAACATGGACAAATCGTCTCTAATCTATTGCCCGGACGTGTGCTTGTGATTGCTTCCGCCCCACGGTATAACCCGCCAACCCTTCCTTAGAAGGCGTCGCATGGGCCAAAACCGGAATAGTCGAACTCGAAAATCCACCATGAACGAACGTCCCCTTTCGCCGCATCTACAGGTTTACCGTCTCCCCATCACGGCGGTGCTATCCATCAGCCATCGGGCCACCGGAGTCATGCTCAGCTTGGGATTGATTCTTTGGGTGGCCTTTTTAATGGCCGCCGCCGGGGGCGAAAGCTCATACGCCACCGCCCAGGCGTTTCTGGGTTCCTTTCTGGGCCGGTTGATGCTGTGGGCTTGGATTTACGCGCTGTTCTTCCACCTCTGCCATGGCGTTCGGCATTTGATCTGGGATACGGTGCATGGCTTGGAGCGCGAAACCCTGGAACTGCACGGCAAAATCGAAATCGCGGCGTCGGTGGGGCTGACCCTGCTGGTGGGCATCATCACTTTGATCCGCTAGGAATACTGAGAAACCGACTCGGTTTTTAAAACCGAGTCGGTCTAATCCGAATTCGAGAATCACGAGGTCTCCATGAGTTATCAAACCCCCCTGGGCAAGGCCCGTGGCCTGGGTTCCGCCGGGCAAGGCTCCCACGAATGGTGGCGTCAGCGCGTCACCGCCGTGGCGATGGTTCCCCTGGTTTTCTGGTTCGCCTGCGCCATCGCCATGTTGCCGAGCCTCGATTACGCCGAGGTCAAGCACTGGATCGCGGCGCCCTGGAACAGCCTGTTGCTGCTGTCCTTCATCATCCTCACCGCTTATCACACCGTGCTGGGACTCCAGGTCGTCATCGAGGATTATGTCCACATCGAATGGATGAAAATCGCGGGCCTTTTGGCGATGAAGCTGGTGTTCTCCTTCTTAGGGCTAGCGGCGTTGTACGCCACCCTGCGCATCATTTTTGTGAGCTGATATGAGCAAGCCTTACGAGATCATTCGCCACACCTACGACGCCGTCGTGGTGGGCGCGGGCGGCGCCGGACTCCGGGCCGCGCTGGGGCTGGCCGAACGCGGACTCAAGACCGCCTGCCTGACCAAAGTCTTCCCCACCCGCAGCCACACCGTCGCCGCGCAAGGCGGGATCAGCGCGGCCCTCGGCAACATGGGCGAGGACGACTGGCGCTGGCACATGTACGACACGGTGAAGGGCTCGGACTGGCTGGGCGACCAGGACGCCATCGAATACATGTGCCGCGAGGCCATCCCCGCCGTGATCGAGCTGGAGCATTACGGCGTGCCGTTCTCCCGCACCCCCGACGGCAAGATTTATCAGCGGGCCTTCGGCGGCATGACCACCCGCTTCGGCGAGGGCACCGCCCAGCGCACCTGCGCCGCCGCCGACCGCACCGGCCATTCCATCCTGCACACGCTCTACCAGCAATCGCTCAAGCACGAGGTGGAGTTCTTCGTCGAATACTTCACCCTCGACCTCATCATGGACGAGGGCGTGTGCCGGGGCGTGCTGGCCTGGAAGCTGGACGACGGCACCCTGCATTTGTTTCGCTCCCACATGGTCATCCTGGCGACCGGCGGCTACGGGCGGACCTATTTCTCCTGCACCGCCGCCCACACCACCACCGGCGACGGCAACGCGATGGTATTGCGGGCCGGGCTGCCCTTGCAGGATATGGAATTCGTGCAATTCCACCCCACCGGCATCTATGGTGCGGGCTGCCTCATCACCGAGGGCGTGCGCGGCGAGGGCGGCTATCTCACCAATTCCGAAGGCGAACGCTTCATGCCCCGCTACGCTCCGAACGCCAAGGATTTGGCCTCGCGGGACGTGGTGAGCCGGGCCATCACCATCGAGATTCGCGAGGGCCGGGGCGTCGGGCCGGAGAAGGACCACATGCATCTGCACCTCGAACACCTCGACCCGGCGGTGATCGAGGAACGGCTGCCGGGCATCCTCGAAACCGCCAAGATTTTCGGCGGCGTGGACGCCCGCAAGGAACCCATGCCGGTGCTGCCGACGGTCCACTACAACATGGGCGGCACGCCCACCAATTACCGCTGCGAAGTGGTCACACTGAAGGATGGCGACCCGGAAAGCGTGGTGCCGGGCCTGATGGCCGTGGGCGAGGGCGCCTGCGTTTCGGTGCATGGCGCCAACCGGCTCGGCTCCAATTCGCTGCTGGATTTGGTGGTGTTCGGTCGCGCCGCCGCGATCCGTTGCGCGGAAGTGGTCAAGCCGGGCACGTCCCATAAGCCGCTGTCGGAATCGGCCTGGGAACCCCATCTGGACCGTTTCGACCGGCTGCGCCACGCCAAAGGTTCGCGCAAGACGGCGGATATCCGGCTCGATATGCAGAAGACCATGCAGAGCCATGCCAGCGTGTTCCGCACCGGCGAGGTGTTGAGTGAAGGCGTGGAGAAGTTGGGCAAGGTGATGGAGTCTTTCCAAGACGTGAATGTCAGTGACCGCTCCCTGGTCTGGAACACGGACTTGGTGGAAACCCTGGAACTGGAAAACCTGCTCGGCCAAGCCATGGTCACGATTGTCGGCGCCCTCAACCGCGAGGAAAGCCGGGGCGGTCACGCCCGCGAGGATTTCCCGGAACGGGACGACGACAACTGGCTCAAGCACTCGTTGCTATGGCTGGACGAGAAGCACCAAGTAAGTTACGCCTATCGTCCCGTGCATTTGTACACGTTGACCGATGAGGTCGAAGTCATCGCGCCGAAGAAGCGGGTGTATTGAGGCGCTGATTCGGCCAGCCCGATGAAGACCGACGCGCTTCTCTATCGGCTGCTGCAAGATCACCCCGATTTGGTGTTTGAACTGGCGGGGCTGCCGCTGCCGAAAGCGCATTACGAACTGCGAGCGGAAGAGATCAAGGAAACCCAGTTCCGGTTTGATGGCTTGCTGATTCCGCCCGAGGTGAGCGAGGAATCGCCGCTGGTTTTCCTGGAGAATCAATTCTGGCTGGATGATGATTTTTACGCCCGTTGGTTTGCCTCGATCTTTCTCTATCTTCGCAAACACCCAGAACAGCGCTGGTGGCGGGCGGTGGCGTTGTTCCCGGAACGGCGCGTGGATGTGGGGCAAACTCGGGGGTTTGAGGAATTGTTGGCCGGACGGGTGACGCGGGTTTATCTGGATGAGTGGTCGGCCATGCAACCGGAATCGCCTGCGCTGGGTCTGATTGAATTGCTGTTGGCGGAACCGGATCGAGCCATTATCAAGGCTCGGGAAATGCTGGCGGTGTCCCCTCCCATCTGGCCGGATTTTCGGAGTTGGATAGAGACGTTATTGATTTATAAACTGCCGCGCCTAACGCGGGAGGAGATTAGAGCCATGGTGCATTTGATTGATGTTGATTTGAAAGACACCCGGTATTTCCAAGAAGCCTATGCCGAGAGGGAAGCAAACCTATTGATTCGTATGATGAATAAGCGACTCGGGGGTGCGCTGCCACCTACCCAGGAAGCCATTATCCGCACTCTTCCCCTGGAACGTTTGGAGGATATGGGGCTAGCACTATTGGACTTTACTAGTCAGGACGACTTGTCCCGCTGGCTGGCCCAGAACACTTCGCACTAACCTCCTCCCGACCGTTTGACTTTAGCGAATTCACGCCATGGCCCAATTTACCCTCCCCAAAAATTCCACCGTCAAACCCGGCAAAGTCCACCCCGCCCCAGAAGGCGCCACCCGGACCCGCCGCTTCGAAGTTTACCGCTACGATCCCGAGACCGGCGAGAACCCCCGGCTCGACGTGTACGAAGTGGACCTGGACCGCTGCGGCCCGATGGTCTTGGACGCGATCCTCAAGATCAAGAACGAGATCGACAGCACCCTGGCGTTCCGCCGTTCCTGCCGGGAAGGCGTGTGCGGCTCCTGCGCCATGAACATCGACGGGCGCAACACCCTGGCCTGCACCAAGGAGATCGAGGATTGCGGCGAGGTGGTGAAAATCTATCCTCTGCCCCATCTGCCGGTGGTCAAGGACTTGGTGCCGGACATGACCCACTTCTTCGCCCAGTACGCTTCGGTGAAGCCGTGGATCGAGACCCAGACTCCGCCCCCCGCCGACCGCGAGCGCCTGCAAAGCCGCGAGGAGCGGGCCAAGCTGGACGGCCTGCATGAGTGCATCCTGTGCGCCTGCTGCTCGACCAGTTGCCCGAGCTATTGGTGGAACAGCGAGCGCTACCTCGGCCCGGCCACCCTGCTGCAAGCCCATCGGTGGATTCAGGACAGCCGCGACGAAACCGCTGGCGAGCGGCTGGACGCGCTGGAAGACCCCTTCAAGCTGTACCGCTGCCACACCATCATGAATTGCACCGACACCTGCCCGAAGGGTTTGAACCCGGCCAAGGCCATCGCCGAAATCAAGCGGCTGTTGATCGAACGGCAGCGGTAGGCATGGAACGGGGTCGGCTCTGGTGGCTGTGTCGGCGCGGCATGAAGGAATTGGATTTGCCGCTGCAAGGCTATCTCGAACAGGGCTACGAGGCGGCGAGTCCACAGGAACGAGCCGCTTTCGTCCGCCTGCTGGACGAGTCCGACGATAGCCTGTGGCGTTATTTCTTCGCCGACGTAAGCCCAGAAGACCCCGCACTTGCCGAACTCGTCCGCACCCTCCGCCGCGCCGCTGCATCTCATCCTTAAGCAATCTCCCACCCTGAACCGCTTTATTTTCGTGGTTCATGGCTTGGCGGGATTCGCTGCCCTCGCTAACCCATTGCCTGTTTGGATCAAGGCCAGCCTGTTCATGGCGGTGGCCTTAAGCCTTTATTTCACTTACCGGAATCATGTGCTTGACCCGGCGGTTCGGGAGTTATCCCTGTCGCCTGATGGGGAGTGGAAAGTCATGTGCCGCTCGGGAACGGTGTTCGCGCAGTTGGCTGACGGCAGCGTGGTGACGCGCTGGCTTGTCATCCTGCATTTGATTCCCGAGTCCGGCGGCAAGCTCGCTGTTCCTATCTTGCGGGATAGCTTGGATGCGGAGTCGTTTCGGCGGTTGAGGGTGCATTTGCGGGTGGTGGGAAGTAAGCAGGACTGAGTGGCACGGGGGCCAACATTTCCTACATGGCGTCGGGCATGGGTACATGCCCGACCTACGATCTGGCGCGATATACTGACGCCTTTTTTCACGGGGGTTCATCATGTTTCTTTCACTGTTACCGAAACTCGGCTTGCTGCTCGGCGTTTGGCTGGGGTTGTGGGCGGGTGCCCTGCTGGGCATCTGGGGTGGCCTGTTGGTATGCATCGGCTTGGCGGCGGTCGGCGGGGTGCTGCTGGCGCAGGGCGTGATGTTCGGCGGCGTGTTTATCGGATTGGGGCTGGTCACGTTCGGTTTGGGGTTCCGCAATATTCCCGCCAATCCACCGCATAAAGCCTTGGTGACGTTGTGGGGCAAACGCCGGGTGGCGGGCGCTGAACGAAGGCTATACCGTCATCGCGCCGTATTTTCCGTTCTTCTACGATGTCATCCTCATCAATGTCGAACAGAAGAACCAGGATTTCAGCTTCGACAATCTGCGCTGCAATGCTCAGGGCCAGTTCCAGGGCAGCGCCAGTGTGCAGGTGAAGGTCGGCATTACTTGGCAACCGGACACGCGGGGCGAACGGCTTTACAACTATGTGGGCGTGGGCAACGAGCAAGGCACTTGGAATATCCTGCGCGACATGCTGGCCGAGGCGCTGCGCCAATATGTCGCCCCGCGCCATTGGCAGGAATTGGCCCATGCTGGCGGGGAGATTACCCAGACGTTGCTGCAAAAGCTGACCGGCCAGAGCCAGCCCGCCACGGCGGCGAATGGGCACGCGGATATTCTGGGGCTGGGGATTATCATCACCCGCTTGAATGTGGGTGAAATCATCCCGGTGGGCCGGACGGTGGAAGGCACGGAGAATGCCGCCGATACCGAGATTCTGTTGCAAACCGCCGTGATGCTTAAAAAAGCCTATGAGCAGGCGGGCGAGCGGCGGAGTTTGGACGAGTGCATGGTGGAGGCGCGGCGGTTGCGGACGACACAGACGGGCGGGGGGAATTTTGTGGATGTGCCGGGGTTGGCGGGGATGATGCAGGGTTTGGGGCGGCGGTAGTTGATATATGCTCGCTTCCATGCGGTTCATCACAGCCCGTAAGTTTAGGG
>NZ_JBTEKS010000049.1:0-17596 GCF_054333355.1 Methylomagnum sp.
CATCGCGTCATTCTCCCTTCATGTTCAAGCCTCTAAGCCTCTTCATCGGCCTGCGCTACACCCGCGCCCGGCGCCGCACCCGGTTCATTTCCTTCATCACCCTGGCCGCCATCTCCGGCACCGCGCTGGGCGTGGCGGTGCTGATCACCGTGCTGTCCGTCATCAACGGCTACGAAGTGGAACTGCGCGAGCGCATCCTCGGCATGACCTCCCATGCCTCCATCACCGGGTCGGCGGGGCAGCTTTACGGCTGGAAATCGCTGGAAGCCCCGCTCTCGCAAGAACGGCGGGTGCTGGGCTGGGCGCCGTACATCGAGGCGCAGACCATGCTGAACTCGGATAAACAGGTCAGCGGCACGATGCTGCGCGGCATCCTGCCGGACTACGAGTCCCGCGTGGCGGAAGCCACCACCAAACTGCAAACCGGCTCCCTGGACGCGCTCCGGCCCGGCGAATTCGGCATCATCCTGGGCGCGGAACTCGCCAAGCATCTGGGCGTGGCGGTGGGCGACAAGGTGGCCGTCATCAGCCCGGAGCTGGTCGCCACGCCCGCCGGGGTGCTGCCCCGCCTCAAGCGCTTCACCGTCATCGGCACCTTCAAGGTGGACATGTACGAGTACGACCGCAACCTCGCCCTGGTCCACCTGGACGACGCCGCCAAGCTGCTGCGCATGGGCGACGCCGTGTCGGGGCTGCGCTTGAAGCTTGACGATGTGATGTACGCCCGCCAATTGGCGCGGGACATCGGACCCCGGCTGCCGGGCCGCTATCTCGTCACCGACTGGACCCAGGCCCACAGCAACTTCTTCATCGCGCTCCAGACCCAGAAGCGGATGATCTTCGTCATCCTGGTGCTGATCGTCGCGGTGGCCGCGTTCAACATCGTGTCGTCGCTGGTGATGATCGTCACCGACAAGCGGGCCGACATCGCCATCCTCCGCACCCAGGGCATGACGCCCCGCGCCGTGATGGCGGCGTTCATCGTGCTGGGCACGGTCATCGGCCTGGCGGGCACGGTGCTGGGCGGACTCGGCGGCATCCTGTTGGCGCTGAACGTGGAGACCGTGGTGCCCGCCATCGAGCGCCTGTTCGGGGCGGACTTCCTGCCGTCCGACGTGTATTTCATCGGCGAATTGCCGTCCCGGCTGCTGTGGTCCGATGTGGCCCAAATCACCGGCACGGCGTTCCTGCTGTCCATCCTGGCGACGATTTACCCTGCCTGGCAGGCGTCCCGCATCAAACCCGCAGAGGAATTGCGTTATGAGTGAACCCGTCCTGAGTTGCCGAAACCTCGCCAAACGCTTCGACCAGGGCGGCCTGGACGTGGACGTGTTGCAGGATGTGACCCTGTCCATCGCGCCGGGCGAGCGGGTCGCCATCATGGGCGCGTCGGGTTCCGGCAAGAGTACGCTGCTGCATTTGCTGGGCGGGCTGGAAGCACCTAGTCAGGGCGAGGTCCGGCTGGACGGCGTGGCGCTGGCCGGGCTGAACGAGCGGAAGCTTTCGGAGCTACGCAACCGGGTGTTGGGCTTCGTCTACCAGTTCCATCATTTGCTGGGCGAATTCACCCTGCTGGAAAACGTCGCCATGCCGCTGCTGATCGGCAAGGCGTCGGTCGGCGAGGCCAGGGACCGGGCGGCGGATATCCTGGAGCGGGTGGGCCTGAGCAAGCGGTTGGAACACAAGCCCGGCGAGTTGTCCGGCGGCGAACGCCAACGCGCCGCCATCGCCCGCGCCCTGGTCACCCGCCCGAAATGCGTGCTGGCCGACGAGCCCACCGGCAACCTGGACCGCAAGACCGCCGACCATGTTTACGAACTCATGCTGGAATTGAACCGGGAATATCAGGTCAGCTTTTTGGTCGTGACCCATGACCCGGCTCTAGCGCAGCGGATGGATACGATTCTGCATTTGGAGGATGGGCGGATTGCGGGGGGATAACGAGACAAGTGCGCTATGCCGCTTCGGCCCCCTTCCCAGTGGGAGAGGGGGAAAATCGCATAGCGCGACTGCCCTGACCCTCATTTCTTCCCATCCTTCGCCGCCAACAAGCCCTCAATCTTCTGCCCCAATTCCGCATTATCCGGCGTGGTCAAGGACGAGTACGCCGCGACCACCTTGCCGTCGGCATCTATCAGATACTTGAAGAAATTCCACTTCGGCTTGGTGCCGGATTGCTCCGCCAATTGCTTGAAGAATGGATTGGCCCCGGCACCCTTGACCGGGCTGGCCGCGAACATGGGAAAGGTCACGCCGTAGTTGAGGTAGCACACCTTGGCGGTCTTCTCGGCGTCGGAATATTCCTGCCAGAAATCGTTGGACGGGAAGCCCAGCACCACCAAACCCCGATCTTTGTATTTCTGGTAGAGCGCCTCCAGCCCTTTGAACTGCGGGGTGAAGCCGCACTGGCTGGCGGTGTTCACCGCTACGATGACCTTGCCCCGGTAGGCATCGCAGAAGCGGACGGGTTCGCCGCCGCGCAGGGGCTTGGCTTCGTGGTTCAGCAGCGGGGGGCATTCGGCGGCGCCCGCCGGGACGATGCTCAGGGCGTACAGGGACAGGAACGGGAGGAAGGGGAAACGGAATTTCATGGTGGGCCTCATCAATGAAAATGGAAGGATTCGCCGCTGGTTTGACCGTGCGTTGGATTATGGTTCACCCCGTTACGGCTCGAACCAATTCTCCACCCACAACCCCTCGAAACCCGCAAAATCATCCACGTTGCGGGTAACGATCACCAAACCATTCACAGCCGCGATGGCGGCGATTTGGCTGTCATAGTAAGCCCGTGGCAAACCAAGAGCGAGGAGCCGGGCACGCTCAGCAGCCAGCCATTCGGCGGCGCGGGCATCGAAGGCAAGGATCGGAACAATCCCCTCAATCCGGTTTCGCAAATATTCCTCGATCTGGCGGCGGCGGGAGGGCGGCAAACGGTTCATGCCAAACAACATCTCCTGCCAAGTCACAGCGCTGATTGCCAAAGCGTCGGCGAACATTCGCAACCGCGTTTCAACCAACGGATTCGGGCGGGTAGCCAACGGCTCCGACAGAATGTTGGTATCCAACAAATAATTCACTCGTCCCATGAAAAATCCCTGGCTGGGCTACGGTCGCGCCAACTGGCGATTTCTTCATCGGTCAAATCCACCGGCTCGAAATCCGGGGCCGAACGCATTTCCTGAATCGCCTCCCAAAAATTCTTTTTCTTCTCGCCTCCAAGCCGCTCGTATTCCGCAATGGACATCAGCACCGCCACCGGCTTGCCCTGCCGGGTGAAAGTGACGGATTCACCCGATTCAGCTAGGCGGACGAGTTCGGCCAACTGGGTATCCGCCTCGGTTAACTCATATAGGATCACGGCCTAGCCCTAAGCAAAGAATTCAGTCGCGGTTACAAACCACTCCCACCCTCACCCGCCAACACCCCCACCAACTTCTCCACAAACCCAATCTTCGCCTCCGCGTCGGCGAACTCCGTAAAAAACCGCAGCTTGTCCTGCCCATCCAACTTGTAATTCTTGGGCCGGGTCTGAATCAGCATGATGACCTTCATCGGGTCGATGGGCGGATTGGGATGGAACAACAAGCGCCCGCCCGTCGGCCCCGCCTCGATCTTGCGGATGCCCAGCTTCTCCGCCTTGAGCTTCAAGCCGGTGACGGCGAATAGCGTTTTGGTCGCTGGCGGCAGCAGCCCGAAGCGGTCGATCATTTCCACTTGCAGGGCGCGGAGTTCCTCGTCGTCCTTGGCGTTGGCGATGCGCTTGTAGAACACCAACCGGGTATGCACGTCGCCCAAATAGGTATCGGGGATGAGGGCCGGGGATTGCAGGTCGATTTCCGGCCCGGCCTCGTGGGGCAGCAAATCCACTTCCGGTTGCCGCCCGGATTGCAGCGCCTTGACCGCCCGTTCCAACAAATCGGTGTACATGCTCAGGCCGATTTCTTGGATTTGGCCGCTCTGCTCGTCGCCCAGCAACTCGCCCGCGCCGCGAATTTCCATATCGTGGGACGACAGCATGAAGCCCGCGCCCAAATCGCCGGTGGCCTCAATGGCTTCCAAGCGCTTGATGGCGTCGGCGGTCATCAGCGTTTTGGGTGGCACGATCAAATAGGCATAGGCCCGATGATGCGAACGCCCCACCCGCCCGCGAATCTGGTGCAACTGCGCCAGCCCCAGCATGTCGGCGCGATTGATGATGATGGTGTTGGCGCTGGGCACGTCGATGCCGCTTTCGATGATGGTGGTGCAGAGCAGCACGTTGAAGCGCTGGTGATAGAAATCCAGCATGATGCTCTCCAACTCGCGTTCCGCCATTTGGCCGTGGGCGTGGCGGACGCGGGCGATGGGAATCAGCGCTTCCAATTCCCGCTGCATCTTGTCCATGGTTTCAATCTTGTTGTGCAGGAAGTAGACCTGCCCGCCGCGCTTGATCTCGCGGAGGATGGCCTCCTGAATCAACGCGCCGTCCCACTCGCTGACGAAAGTCTTGATGGCGTGGCGGTTGGGCGGCGGCGTGGCGATGATGGAAATATCCCGTAGGCCCGACATCGCCATGTTCAGCGTGCGCGGGATGGGCGTGGCGGTCAGGGTGAGGAAATCCAGTTCGCTGCGGAGCTTCTTGAAATGCTCCTTCTGACTCACGCCGAAGCGCTGTTCCTCGTCCACGACCACCAGCCCCAAATCCTTGAACCGCACGTCCTTCTGCAAAATCTTGTGGGTGCCGATGAGGATGTCGATCTTGCCCCCGGCCAAATCCTCGACCAGTTGGCCGGTCTGCTTCTTGCCGACGAAGCGCGACACGGTTTCCACCCGGATCGGCCAATCGGCGTAGCGGTCGCGGAAATTCTGGAAGTGCTGTTGCGCCAGGAGCGTGGTCGGCACCAGCACCGCCACCTGCTTGCCGTTCTGCACCGCGATGAACGCGGCCCGCATGGCGACTTCGGTCTTGCCGAAACCCACGTCGCCGCAAATCACCCGGTCCATGGGCTGCGTGGTCGCCATGTCCTTCAAGCAATCGAGAATGGCTTTCTCCTGGTCGGGGGTTTCCTCGAACGGGAATCCGGCGGCGAAGGCGGCGTAATCCTCGGTGAACGTCTCGAAGCTCAAGCCCTGCCGCGCCGCCCGCTTGGCGTAAATATCCAGCAACTCCGCCGCCACGTCCCGCACCCGCTCCAAGGCTTTGCGGCGGGCTTTCTGCCACTGTTCGCCGCCCAGCTTGTGCAAGGGCGCGGCGTCCTCGCTCGCGCCGCTGTAGCGGCCCACCAAATGCAGCGAGGACACCGGCACGTACAGCTTGTCGTGGTTGGCGTATTCAAGAGCGAGGAATTCGGTTTCGATGCCGCCGACCGTCAGCTTCGCCAGCCCCAGATAGCGCCCGACGCCGTGGTCGGTGTGGACCACGGGCTGGCCGATGTCCAGTTCTTCCAGGTTGCGGAGAATCTGGTCCAGATTGTGCCCAGCGGTGGCGCGACGGCGGCGGCGTTGCTGGACTTTCTCGCCGGACAATTGGCTCTCGGCGATGATGGCCAGCGGCGGCTCGGCGATCCATAGCCCGTGATCCATGGGCGCGACCACCAGACAAGGCGTGTCGGTCCCGTCCACGAAATCCCGCCAAGTATCCACCACCTTCGGCCTGATCCGATGCTTGCCCAGCGTCTCAAGCAGGGCTTCCCGGTGCCCGGCGGTTTCCGCCACGAACAGCAAGCGCCCGCCCATCTCGGCCATGAAGGCACGCAGCGCCGCCGCCGGTTCCTTTTGCTTGGTGTCCAGGGCCAGCGATGGCAGCGCACGGCAGGCATAGCTGGCGGCAGTCGCACTGCCGGGAAGCGCTGTGTCGGCTTCGGCCAGGATGACCTTGGGCCGGGCGGCGAGTCGTTCAGCCAGATTTTCCGGGCTGAGGAACAGCAATTCTGGCGGCAAGGGCGGCTTGTCGATGTGGCCGCGCCGCTGCTCGTAGCGGCCCTGGGTATCGGCGAAGAACGCGGCGGCGGCGTCCTCCACCGGGCCATGCAGGACGACGGCGGTGTCCTTGGGCAAATAGTCGAACAGGGTTTCCGTGGCCTCGACGAATAGCGGCAGGTAGGACTCGATGCCGCCGGAGGCAATGCCCTTACTGATGTCCTGATACAGCGGGTTGTTGACCGAAGCCTCCGGGAAATGCACCCGGAAGGATTTGCGGAAGCGCTTGATGGCCTCGTCGTCAAACGGAAATTCGCGGGCCGGGAAGAGGTTGATTTCCTTCACCTTGTCGGCGGAGCGCTGGGTCTCCGGGTCGAAGGTGCGGATGGATTCCACCTCGTCGTCGAACAACTCGATGCGGTACGGCACCTGACTCCCCATCGGGAACAGGTCGAGGATCGAGCCGCGCACCGCGAACTCGCCATGCTGCAAGACCTGCGACACGCATTGATAGCCCACGCCTTCCAGCCGTTGGCGGGTTTCTTCCAGGCTCAGGTGGGCACCCGGCTTCAAGATGAAGGTGTTGCCCAAGACGTGGGTGCGCGGGGCGATCCGCTGCATCAGCGTCGCCACCGGCGTCAGCAAGATGCCGTGGCCGGTGCGGGCCAGTTGCGACAGGGTTTTCAGCCGCTCGGAGACGATTTCCGGCAGGGGCGAAAAAATATCGTAAGGCAGGGTTTCCCAATCGGGGAAATGCAGCACCGGGGCCGCGCCCCCTAAAAAGAACGCGATTTCATGCTCCAACCGCACCGCCGTCTGGGTGTCCCGCGTCACCACCAGATACAAGCGCTGGTCCTGCCGGACGGCTTGGGCCAGGGCCAGCGCATCCGCGCCGCCGTCGAGTTGGCGCCAGGCCACGGCGCCCGCCGACTTGGGCGGCAATACCGGATTAAAGGGTGAAAGGGTGGGATTCGCGGCGGAAAGCTCGTTCATGGTTGGATAGTCCTGGCACCTCGGAGCGTCGAGGCAGTTTCAATGAGCGAAGGGAAAAAGTCATCGCGGGCCTTTGGGCCGTGGGTAGCGGAAAGCCATTATCGCAACTTTTTGTTCCATCGGCCCATCCGGCGCTTTGGGAATGGGCCGTTCATGGCCCGATAACCCCGCCCCAATCATAGGGAAACATTCCTTCAAAGCGGCGTTATACCCAGTCCGTCCCCAACAAATAAGGCGCCGGTTTCCGGTTGAGCGTTTCAATAGGCGCGGCGATTCCTCCGCTCGATACCCGTGCCTTAACCTAATGGCGATTCCGTTTCATAGGCAAAGCGGCTGATTACACTCACTGTCAAGGCACGGGCGACCGATGTTATCGGCCTCCCGCCCGTAACCATTAAATGATGTCATTATCCTTCCACGACATTCGCTTTCAGGTGGCCTGACGATTACCTTGCATCAGAAATAGTTCAAATTTCATCGGCTTTTACCCCGCCGGTGCCGTTTGAATGAGCGCTTTCATAAGACGCCAACAGTCCAAAACCGACGATTTGCCGCTATAACCAACCTGGACTGGCAAGCCATATCAACAGAAGCAGGGCCGGCCCCCACCTCAAATAACCTTTCGGGAACCACTGACATAGTCAGCAGTCGGAACCTATGAATCCTTTTGATATTTCCAAAATTTCCCATATACTATCCCGGTGATAAGGATTAACTTATTGCTCTGTCCATAACGCACAACAACGAGGTTGACCATGAAAAGCAATTTCACCGATTTGTCCGACGCCGAATTAGCCAGCCTGATTGAAGATGCCCATAAAGCCCTAAGGGGAAGGCAGGATGGCAGACGCAAAGAAACCCTGGCTAAAATTAAAGAACTGGCCGCTTCCATCGGCGTCAACGCCGAAATCTCGGACCCTTCCTCCCCCAGCAAGCCGGGCGGGAGAAAAGGTACCAAGGTTCCGGCCAAATATCAGAACCCGAATAACCTTTCCCAGAAATGGACGGGCCGGGGCATGAAGCCGAAGTGGCTGCAAAGTTTGTTGGAGCAAGGCCGCGATATTAAGGAATTCGAAATCGGCACCTAATTTTTCCCGAAAAAAAGCCCGGCCCCGGAGAAATCCGGGCCGGGCTTTTTTGTTATAGCCGAACAGGCCGACTCGGTTCTTAAAACCGGGTCGGCCTATATATGCGATTAATCCAAAAACCGCTTGGTCAAGCCGCCGTATTCGTCAATCCGGCGGTCACGCAGAAACGGCCAGATACGCCGCACATTCTCGGAGCGCTGGCGGTCGATTTCCACCAGGAAAACCCGCGCCTCGCTATCATTCGCCCGGCAGATAAACTCGCCCTGCGGACCCACGGCAAAGCTATTGCCCCAGAACTGAATCCCCGGCAACTGGCCGCTGGGATCGGGTTCCTGGCCCACCCGGTTGCAGGCGATGACTGGCAAGCCATTCGCCACGGCGTGACCGCGCTGCACCGTGACCCAGGCGTCCAATTGGCGCTGCCGCTCGGCTTCGTCGTCGGAGGGATTCCAGCCAATCGCGGTCGGGTAAAACAGCACATCCGCCCCCGCCAAGGCCATGAGCCGGGCGGCTTCCGGGTACCATTGGTCCCAGCACACCAACACCCCCAAACGGCCCACGGACGTGGTTATGGGGGTGAATCCCAAATCCCCCGGCGTGAAATAAAATTTCTCGTAATAGCCCGGATCATCGGGAATATGCATTTTCCGGTACTTACCTATCAGCGTGCCGTCTCTCTCCAACACCACCGCCGTATTGTGATATAAACCGGGTGCCCGTCTTTCAAACAAGGAGGCGACAATCACCACACCTAGCTCTTTGGCGAGAGCGCCGAGTATCTCCGTGGTGGGGCCGGGTATCGGCTCGGCCAGATCGAACGTAGCGCAATCCTCGGTTTGACAGAAATACGGCCCCAAATGAAGCTCCGGCAGCAATACCAGTTCCGCGCCCGAAGCCGCCGCCTCGCGGATTCCCTGGATGGAAGCGTCGAGATTCACCGATGCGTCCGTCGAACCGCAAGCTTGCTGAACAAAACCGATTTTCAGAGTGGGCTTCATCGTCAGGAAACTCCGACATTCCAGGGAAACTGCATGGTCATACAATGCAGGCTGCCATATTGGCGAATCAGGGGTATGCAATCAATGGCGACCATTTCGCGACCAGGAAAACATTCCGCCAGCCGTTCCAAGGCTTTTGTATCGGCGGGATCGTCATACACCGGCACCAGCACAGCGCCATTAATAATCAGGAAATTGGCATAAGTCGCCGGGAGCCGGTCGCCATCCTCGCTATAAATAGCTTGCGGTATGGGCAGCGGCACCAAGCGATAAGGCTGACCAGAATTTGAGGTAAAGGTTCGCAATTGCGCGGCCATGGTTTCGAATTCCGGGAATAAGGCATCGTCCGGCTTATCGCAGGCGGTATAGGCGATGGTATCCGGCGAGCAGAACCGGGCCAGGGTGTCGATATGGGCGTCGGTATCGTCGCCCTCGGCGTGGCCGTGTTCCAGCCACAGGATTTTTTCCGCGCCGAAGCTGGCTTTAACCCGCGCCTCGATGTCTTCCCGGCTCAATTCGGGATTGCGATTGGGATTTAACAGGCACCGGCTAGTGGTCATCAAAGTGCCCGCGCCGTCGGCCTCGATACTCCCGCCCTCAAACACCAAATCCACTTTGTGTATCGGTGTGGCGCCTAATAATCCGGTGGCGTAAAGATTTTCAGCGAGTTTGGCATCGGCGCTGTGTTCGTATTTTCCGCCCCAGCCGTTGAAACGGAAATCCAGCAGCCGGATACCCTCCGGCGTTTGAATGGATAAGGGGGCGGTGTCACGGACCCAGACATCGTTATAAGGGATTACCGCATAACGCACTTGGCTGGCGTCCACGCTGAGCGCGGCCAGTTGGGCGGCGATTTTGGCGCGGTGCGATTCATCGCGGCAAGCCACGATGAGGGTTTGTCGCTGGGCGATGGCGGCGGCGATAGTGGTATAGATTTCTTCCACGGCGGCCAGCCATGGGCTGAAATCGCCCTCGGCATAGGGCCAGGCCAAAAGCACGGCGGATTGCTCCGCCCATTCGGGTATTAAATAAGTGGCGGTCACTGGGATAGGTGGTATATGTGGGAAAGGGCGGGATTTTAGCGGAAAAATGTTGGGTGGGTTTGGCGAGGCTGTGGGAGCGGGCTTCAGCCCACGACAGTTCGTCACCCGGTCGCGGGCTGAAGCCCGCTCCCACAGAAAGCGAGCGCTTGGGAACCAGCCATACCCATGGCCCCCGTCTTGCTTGTCAAACCCCGCATCGAACCGGCACTATAGCCCGGCGGCGGCCGCCGCCCCAGAAATCCGCCGGTCTCAATGTGTTCACTTCACGCCATCCCGACCGCTGCGGATTGGCTTTCCAACAAACCGGATCGGTGCTTGTCCGATTCGCAACAAGAGAGGCTTGTTCCTTATGGTGAATGTGGAATCCCTGGAAGATGGCGACATCGTTTACGCCGCCGTGCCGTTCCATAACGACGGCAGCATTCCCGGCCTTGAGGAGGACGCCCTGCTGGCCGCCGAAGGCAGCCGGGGCGTGATCGTGGCGCGGGGCCATCTGGAAGACAACCCCGACCAAAGCATCCTGCTGGTGCGCTTCGAGGACGCCGAGAAAAATCTCGGCCCGCCCATCGGCGCGTGGCCGGAAGAGCTCCGCGCCGAAGCGGACCTGCACTAATGTCCGGGCCGCTGGAAGGCGATCCGCTGGCGAAGGTCCGCGCCTACCACCAACGCACCAAGCACGCCCTGGGCGCCTACGCCAAGGGGCCGGGCCAAATCGACTGGGCCACCCAGCCGGACCCGTTCCGCCGCTACGAAGGCGCGCCGGCGCGGGAACTGCCCCTGGCGGCGGATCGGTTCGTGCTGTCCTACGCCAAGCTGTTCAAGCCCGGCGCCTCGCCCGCCTCCCCCGCCAAACTGGGTTCCATCGCCGCGCTGCTGGAACTGGCCTTCGGCCTGTCCGCCTGGAAGGGCTACGGCGAGGACCGCTGGCCGCTGCGCTGCAATCCGTCCAGCGGCAACCTGCACCCCACCGAAGCCTATGTGGTGGCGGGGGAAGGCGTCGCCCTCCCGCCCGGCATCCATCATTACGTCAGCCACGACCACGCCCTGGAACACCGCTGCCAAGCGGACCTGCCGTTCCGGGGACTGCTGGTCGGGTTTTCCTCCGTCCACTGGCGGGAAGCCTGGAAGTACGGCGAGCGGGCCTTCCGCTATTGCCAACACGACCTGGGCCACGCCCTGGCGGCGCTGCGCTACGCGGCGGGCGTGCTGGGCTGGACGGTGTCGGTGCTGGATGAATGGGGCGACGCGGACATCGGCGCCTTGCTGGGCGTGGACCGCCCGCAGGATTTGGGCCGGGGCGAACCGGAAGTGCCGGACCTCTTGTGCCGGATTCATTGCGGCGAGTTGGAAGCGTCCCTGGACATCGACGCCCTGGTGGCGGCGGCGCGGGCGGGCGAGTGGCGGGGCGAGGCCAACCGGCTGAGTCGGCGGCATTTGTTCGACTGGCCGGTCATCGACGCAGTCCACCAAGCCGCCCTCAAGCCACGAACGCCAGCCACCCTGTCCTGCCTGCCGGAGCCGCCGCCCCTGCTGCCCTCGGCCTGCGATCTTGCCGCCGTCGAACTCATCAAGCAGCGGCGCAGCGCCCAAGGCTTCGACGGCAAGACCGCCATCACCGCCAAGGCCTTGTTCCGCATCCTCGACGCCACCCTGCCCCGCCCCGGTCTGCCGCCCTTCGATGCGTGGCCGTGGGCACCGCGTGTGCATTTGGTGCTGTTCGTGCATCGCGTGACTGGATTGCCGCCGGGGATTTATCTGTTCTGCCGCCACGAAAAGGCGCTGGAAAGGCTGCGGGCCTTGAAGCGCAAGGAGTTCGGCTTCGATCTCGCGGAGAATTGCCCCACGCACTTCAACCTGTTCCGGCTGATCCGCGCCGACACCCGCAAGGCCATCCGCACCCTGTCCTGCCAGCAGGCCATCGCCGCCGACTGCGCTTTCAGCTTGGGGATGCTGACCGAATTCGACGCCGTGCTGGAAGAATGCGGCCCGTGGGGCTATCGGCGCTTGTTCTGGGAAACTGGCCTGATCGGCCAGGTTCTATACCTAGAAGCGGAAGCCGCCGGAATGCGTGGCACCGGGATAGGCTGCTTTTTCGACGATCCGGTGCATGAATTGCTGGGCCTCGAAGGCACGGAATTCCAGAGCCTTTACCACTTCACCATCGGGGCGCCCGTGGTCGACGACCGGCTGGAATCGTATCCGGCTTATGCGCATTTGGGGCGTTAGAGCGTTTTCGGGTTGGATGCACGGGCGTGGGAGTGGGCTTTAGCCCACGATTTGGGACAGTGGAGTAGTCGCGGGCTAAAAGCCCGCTCCCACAACTCAAAGCACAGGAATTTTCGGTAAAATCCGGCCCATCGCCGACCCGTGGCGGTTCCCTTTTCCCCAGGAATCCAAACCCGATGTCTGAAGAAAAAACCTACGAAATCCCGCCGGATGTCGCCGCCCACGCCCTGGTTTCCCAGGCGGATTACCAAGCCATGTACGAGCTATCCATCCGCGACCCCGAGGGTTTCTGGGCGGAACAGGCCACCCGCTTCGTCACTTGGTTTGAGCCATGGAGCAAAGTCCACGAATGCGATTACCACACCGCCCATATCTGCTGGTTCGAGGGCGGCAAGCTGAATGTCAGCTACAACTGCCTGGACCGGCACTTGGCCGAGCGGGGCGACCAGACCGCCATTCTGTGGGAGGGCGACGATCCCAGCCAAGACGCCAAGCTGAGTTACCGCGAACTGCACGAGCGGGTGTGTCGGTTCGCCAACGCGCTCAAGACGCGGGGCGTTAAGAAAGGCGACCGGGTGTGCATCTATCTCCCGATGATCCCGGAAGCCGCCGTCGCCATGCTGGCCTGCGCCCGGCTCGGCGCGATTCATTCCATCGTGTTCGGGGGCTTCTCGGCGGACGCCTTGAAGGACCGCATCCTCGACGCCGATTGCCGGTATGTCATCTGCGCCGATGAGGGTCGCCGGGGCGGTCGCGCCATTCCGCTGAAGGCCAACGTGGATCACGCGCTCCTGTCCTGCCCGGACGTGGCGGCGGTGTTCGTGGTGCGGAACACGGGCGGCCCGGTCGATTGGCACGGGCGGGACGTGTGGTATCACGAGGCCGTCGCCGACCAATCCGCCGATTGCCCGCCGGAAAGCATGGACGCGGAAGACCCGCTGTTCATCCTCTACACCTCCGGCTCCACCGGCAAGCCCAAGGGCGTTTTGCACACCACCGGCGGCTATTTGCTCTACGCCGCCATGACCCACCAATATGTGTTCGACTACCATCCCGGCGATGTGTATTGGTGTACCGCCGACGTGGGCTGGGTGACGGGCCATTCCTATTGCATCTACGGCCCGCTCGCCAACGGCGCGATTACCTTGATGTTCGAGGGCGTGCCGACCTATCCCGCCCCCGACCGCTTCTGGAAGATCATCGACAAGCACCGGGTGAACATCCTCTACACCGCCCCGACCGCCATCCGCGCCCTGATGGCCCAAGGCGACGAGTGGGTGAAGCACGGCCAGCGCGACAGTTTGCGCGTCCTCGGCTCGGTGGGCGAGCCGATCAATCCCGAAGCCTGGGAGTGGTATTATCGGGTGGTCGGCGATTCCCGCTGCCCGGTGGTCGATACGTGGTGGCAGACCGAAACCGGGGGCATTTTGATTACCCCGCTGCCCGGCGCCACGCGCTTGAAGCCGGGTTCGGCGACGCTGCCGTTTTTCGGCATCGTGCCCGCCATCGTCGATGGCCAGGGCAATGTTTTAGAGGGCGTGTGCGAAGGCGTGTTGACCCTGACCCGCTCCTGGCCCGGTCAGGCCCGCTCGGTGTTCGGCGACCATCAGCGCTTCCGCGAGACTTATTTCACGGCGTTTCCCGGCAAATATTTCACCGGGGATGGCGCCAAGCGCGACCAGGACGGCTATTACTGGATCACCGGGCGGGTGGACGATGTGTTGAACGTGTCCGGGCACCGCATGGGCACCGCCGAAATCGAGAGCGCCCTGGTGCTGCACGACAGCGTGGCGGAAGCCGCCGTGGTCGGCTACCCGCACGACATCAAGGGCCAGGGGATTTACGCCTACGTGACCCTGGTCGCCGGGGTGGAACCCAGCCCTGAGCTACAGCACGAATTGATTCAGCTAGTCCGCAAGGAAATCGGCGCGATTGCCACACCGGACGTGATTCAATGGGCGCCCGCCCTGCCGAAGACCCGTTCGGGGAAAATCATGCGGCGCATACTGCGCAAGGTCGCCGCGAACGAACTGGACAACCTGGGGGATATTTCCACCTTGGCCGACCCGTCCGTCGTCGGGGACATCATCGAACACCGGGCCAACCAACAATAATAGGCCCGGCCATACCCACTGGAGAGAGACATGAAACTGATCACAGCCATTATCAAGCCGTTCAAACTGGACGACGTGCGGGAAGCCCTGTCGGACATCGGCATCACCGGCATCACCGTGACCGAGGTCAAGGGCTTCGGGCGGCAGAAGGGCCACACCGAGCTTTATCGCGGGGCCGAATACGTGGTGGATTTTCTGCCCAAGGTGAAGGTTGAGGTGGCCGTCACCGACAGCCTGCTCGATCAGGCGGTCGATTGCATTATCAAAGCGGCCAATACCGGAAAGATCGGCGACGGCAAGATTTTCGTGACGGCGCTGGAGCACGCGATCCGCATCCGCACCGGCGAGACGGGCGAGCAGGCGATTTAATGCCAAGGCCAAGGCCGACTCGGTTTCTAAAAGCGAATCGGCCTTTTATTTTTTATTGGGGAAACTCGTGTTCCCGGCACAGTTTTTCCGCGTCCGCGTCGGTCAGCGCTTCGGTCGTCAACGCACAACGCCGCGCCCCGCCCTGCCCCACCTGATGATGGCGGCAGCTTTTGCAGGCGCCGAAGGTCTTCAAGCCGTTGGCCCATTGCAGCCGACGCAGGATCAGGGTCAGGGTGTCCAGCACCGATTCCTCTTCCCGCGCCGATAAGCCTTCCACCGCCGTGCGGAAAACTTGCGGCGGAATCGACTCCGTCACCACCTGCTTGCCCAATTCGCTCAGATTCAAGTGAACGACCCGCCGGTCGCGGGCGTCGGCTTGCTTTTCAATCAGACGGTTGGCTTCAAGCACGCCGAGGGTTTGGGAGACCGTGCCCTTGGTCAGTCCCAAGAATTCGGCGACCGCCACGGGGGTGTTGCTGTACTGGTTGCAGCGGCTCAGATAATGCAGCGCCTCCAATTGAACCGGCTGCAATCGGCTGGCGATGCCGGTTCTCCGCACGTCGGTGCGGATCAGATTGGCGATGCGTTCCAAATATTCGTAGATATCTTCGGAGTTCATAAGCTGACAGGCATTAAAACAATTTCTTATTGACAAACCAGAGATGAATTCCTACATTAGGTATCGACACGATACCTTGATGACATAAAATGCGCAATTCTTCGAGATGCAGAACGAGCTGCTAGCGCTGGGTTTGCTAAAGCCTTAGCCGCCGCGCTCCATTTTTTAGAATCCCGCCCCCGTCATAATGCACCAATATTGATTCTAGAATTCCAATAATAGTAGTCAGGTTAAAAATATGAGCGGGATCCACGTATTCGACACCTACGCCAAAAGCACCGCAGGACGCATCATGCATTTCGACGTGGTGCTGCCGGAAAACGATCAACCCAAAGCCGTGGAGTCCGCCCGGCTGTGGCTGAAATCCATGGGTGAGGAAAATGCCGTGGTGAATCCCCAAAGCTGTTGCCACTGTCATAGTGAACCGACGGCATCGCCGGACATGCTTGATGAAATCCAAGCCCGTGGATTCGCCATTTTCAGGCTTGAGGGCTGCCCGAAGGGCTGAGTGGAATCATTAGGACTTCGGTGAAAGGCTTGTTTTCCGTGATGCGCGGGAGCGGCGGAGGGCAGGAGGCGGCCTTCCGACGCCGCCCCGCAGGTCTGGCCTTGTGCTTACGCCCGATGCCTCACGGCTTGAGTTGAGGCATCGGGCATGAGGTTCACGCCCGACCTACGGAATTCGGGGATCCCCCGCCCCCCGGCCAACCACATCAACCCGGCCAACGGACGGCTTTGTCAACCGCCTTCCCGGTTGCCACCCGTCGAATCAATGGCCTTGCCCATGCAGGTCATGACGTGATCGGTCACGCTGTTGGCCGCCTCGCGGGCCTTCTTGGCGGAGCCGAATAATCCCTGGTAATCGGTAATGGCCTTTTCCGCGTCGCCAGGCGACTTGACGCTGATGAAGCGGGTGTAGGCCTCGAAGAATTGGGCGCGGCGGGGATCCCCCGCGAAGCCCGGCAAGGCACCGGAAATCTCGCCGACCACGCACTCGGCGACGACCGCTGGATCGAGCTTGTAATCCTTCAAGTCCTGATCATCCTTGAACTTTTCGATTAGCACCTCTTTCAGCCCGGTTTTCTCTTTGGTCGAGCAACCAGCCAATGCCAATACGGCGCAAATCGTGAGCAATAATTTTTTCATTGGAAAACCTGACGCAAGTCTCTCAAAGCTGAGTTTAAAAAGCTTTCTATTATGAGCGGGAACCGCTTCGCTTTCCAGCGCATGAAGATTCGGCGACGCGAACAGCGCCTGATCCGCCGGTTGACAAATGGAACGACCGAGCCAACTGCCTGAAATACGGGGCTTCGTGCCGATCGAAGCCAAGTTTGATGTACCATGGAATGGTGACGGGATCGCCCAGCTTTCTCTGACCCACGGTTTACGACCCTCCCAAAACAACAACTATAAGAAGAAAAGCTATGCAAACGCTGCGCACATGGGTGAGCGATTGGATTAGGCGGGTGCTGCCCAACGACCAAGCGGTGTCCTTCGCGATTCTGCTGACGGTCGGATTCGTGCTGGTCATCAGCTTCGGGCAGATGCTCATGCCGGTGCTGGCCGCCGGTGTCATCGCCTATTTGCTGGAAGGCATTGTCGCCATCGGCGAAAAAAAGAAACTGCCCCGGCTCATCGCGGTCATCGCGGTTTATGTACTGTTCCTGGCCTTCGTCACCTTCCTGCTGGTCGCCCTGCTGCCCCTGCTGTTCCAGCAGACCGAAGAACTCCTGGAGCAATTGCCGAGCTGGGTCACACGGGGCCAAGCCTTGGTGATGGAGCTGCCCAAGCAATATCCCAACTTCATTACCGAGGAACAGCTTTTTGAAATGATGGCCACCGTGCGCCGGGAACTCATCGCCTGGGGCCAATCCATGCTGAGCTATTCCTACGCCTCGCTGGTCAGCATCATCACCTTGATTGTGTACCTGATTTTGGTGCCGCTGCTGGTGTTCTTTTTCCTCAAGGACAAGGACCGCATCCTGGGTTGGTTCATCCCCTACCTGCCGAGGGACCGCCATCTTTCCCTGTTGGTCTGGCACGAGGTGGACATTCAGATCGGCAACTATGTGCGGGGGAAATTCTTCGAGGTGCTGGTGCTGTTCGTCGCCAGCTTCGTGACCTTCTCGCTGATGGGCCTGAATTATGCCCTGCTCCTGTCGGTGCTGATGGGCCTGTCGGTCATCATTCCCTATGTCGGCGCGACCTTGGTCACGTTTCCGGTGGTCATCGTGGCCTTCTTCCAGTG
>NZ_JBTEKS010000050.1:0-17454 GCF_054333355.1 Methylomagnum sp.
TGGCCCGAGGCCAAGCGCTTGAAGCCGGTGGAAGTGGTGGCCGAGTTCGAGAAGACCATCCTCGACGAACTGGACCTGGTGCGGGAAGCCGCCAACGCCACGGAAATGCGGCGGCACTTTGAAGGCTCCGACATGCTGTACATCCCCAAGGTGTATTTCACTTATACCCGGCGGGAGGTCATGGTGATGGAGCGCATTACCGGCATTCCGGTCGGCGACGTGGCGGCGCTCAGAAAAGCGGGCGTGGACCTCAAGCTGCTGGCGGCGCGGGGCGTGGAAATCTTTTTCACCCAGGTATTGCGGGATAGTTTCTTTCACGCCGACATGCACCCCGGCAATATTTTCGTCACGCCCGAAGCTAAATATATCGCGGTGGATTTCGGCATCGTCGGCAGCGTGTCCAGTCAGGATAAACGCTACATCGCCGAAAACTTCCGCGCCTTCTTCAACCGCGACTACCGGCGGGTCGCGGAAATGCACATCGAGTCCGGCTGGATTCCCAAAGATACCCGCGTGATCGAGTTTGAAGCGGCGATTCGGGCGGTCTGTGAGCCGATATTTGAAAAGCCCCTCAAGGAGATTTCTTACGGGCATTTATTGCTGCGCTTATTCCAAGTCGCCCGGCGGTTTGATATGGAGGTGCAGCCGCAATTGGTATTGCTACAAAAAACCCTGCTGAATATCGAGGGGCTGGGCCGCGACCTCTACCCGGATTTGGATTTGTGGCAGACCGCGAAACCCTTTTTGGAGCGCTGGTTCAAGGACGAAATCGGCCCCCGCGCCGTGGCCCGCAAGATTCAGGATCAGTTTCCCGATTGGGCCGAGCATTGGCCGGAAATGCCGTCGCTGATTCATAGGGCCATCGCCGATGTGGCGAACGGCAAGCTGGAGGTGAATTTCAAGTCGCGGGAATTGGAGGAACTCCGCCAGGATATGCGCCGCAACCAGCGGCGGACGGTGGCGGGGATTACCGGCGGGGCGTTGTTGATTAGTGCGGCGGTTTTGTTGGGGGCGGGGTTGCCGGTGTTGGCGGGATTGGGCGGGATTATCGGGGCGGTGTTTTTGGTGGGGGCGTGGCTGTAACGTCAGATTCAGAGCGCTATGCGATTATGCATCCAACCTACCCGCTTCCGGTCTGCATCAAGCCCGTCAGAATAAAGCCGCCTCAAGACTCGGCCTCGACACTTCTTTCTCGCGGGCGTTACCCGTAAGATAGGTGCGCTTCCACTACTAAAAACAACGCATCGCCGTGCAAACCTGGATACGCATGTTGGTCGGCATAACAGTCGCTGGTTTCTTTTCCTATCTGTTTCTGGTCGGCACCGATTTTAAACAGATCAAACCTGTCCTGAGCCAGTCAAGTGTCATTGATCTGGTCGCTGCCCTGTTACTTTTAGCCGCAGGCCATGCGATCCGTATCTTTCGCTGGGCATGGCTGCTCCGGCCAGTCAATCCTTCAGTTAGCCCCGCTCTCTGTGTCGTTCCTTATGGTTCAGCCATGGCGGTCAACAACTTGCTTCCACTCCGGGCGGGCGATGTCTACCGCGTCGCGGGATTCAGTCGGCTGCTGGGTTCTTCCAGCGGACAAGTTCTCGGCACTGTGTTGGTGGAGCGCGTCCTCGACCTGTTGATTCTGGTCATTTTCGCGGCGGTGGGCCTGCCCGGCGCGCTGAGCGGCGCGGCGGGTCAGGAATTCTCCAAACAATCCTGGCTACCGATAACCGCCATTGGGCTGGCGGGTTTCTTGGCTTTGTCGCTCGCGCCGCGCTTGGCGTGCGCCTATCGGCGCGCCTACCCGGAAACGACGCGCCAGTCCTGGGGATGGCATAGAACCATCCATCCCATCGCCTCACAATTGGCGAACGCCGTAGAAGGCTTCGGCAGCCCTGGGGTGTGGATGCCGGCCATGGTCCTTTCGATGCTCGCCTGGCTCTGTTCGGGCGCGGTCTTCATCGTCGTCGCCGGGAATTATTTACAGTCCGCCCCGTTTTGGGCGGCGTGGTTTTCCATGGCCGTGGGCAATCTGGGAACGCTCTTGCCGGGCGCGCCGGGCGCCGTGGGAACCTTCCACTACTTCGCGGCCCTGGGGCTGCTGAGCTATGGCGTGAACTGGAACTTCGCCGTGGCGGCCGTTGTCGTGGTTCATCTTGTTCAGTGGCTGTCCACGACCGCTTTTGGCCTTGCTTGCTTGGGGTGGAACGCCGTCAACAAGCGCCAAGCGACCGCTCGCCAACCTTCATGATCCCTCAATTTCCCAATCCGCCGGAGACCCCCATGGCGAGTTATGCGGCTGTCGTGCCCGACAGCGTTCTGCCCCAGGCCGCGCTGCCCTGGACCTGTCCTGAATGCCGACAGCCACTATCCCCCACCGTCACGGGATACGGTTGCGCCACTTGTGAATTCACGCTTAGCGAGTCAGCCGGGGTTTGGTCGTCCGACACGAACTTCACGCCCGAGGGTTTCTCTCACGCCAGCCAGGCCCATCTCCAGGCGCTCGAAGCCCAGCACTTTTGGTTCAAGCCGAGGGCACGGCTCTTTGAACGCATCCTGCGCGAGCGGCTCCGCCCCGGATGCCATGCGGCTATCGAATTGGGGTGCGGAAATGGCGCGTTCCTGCCGGTCTTGGCCCGGCACTTCAAGCGGGTTGTCGGCGTGGAAGGACACTCGCGGTCCTTGGCACTCGCTCGACAACAGACGCCGCCCAACGCCACGTTGCTGCATGGCGCGGCATCCCATGTGCCCCTGTCCGACAGCATGTTCGATCTGGCCTGCGCCTTCGACGTGCTGGAACATCTGCCGCCGGACCCATTCCTCGCCGAAGTCCGGCGGCTGCTGCGACCGGGCGGACTACTTCTGTTGTCCGTACCGGCCTTTCAAGCGTTGTGGAGCGTCGTGGACGAGCAGGCTGGCCACCGTTGCCGCTACCGACTGGCGCAGGCGCGGACAGAGCTGGAGGGCGCGGGCTTTCGCGTTGTGGGCCACACCCATTATCAATGCCTGCTGTTCCCGCTAATTTCAATGTCGCGGCGGCTGGCGAGCGGGCGGGGGCGCAACAATTTGGAAGCCCGGCCCGCGTTGCCGTTGGGCCGGTTGCTGGGGTCCATTAATCAACTTGAAGTCGCCCTATTCGCTAAGCGCTCACTGCCGTTTGGCTCATCCTTGATTGTGTGGAGTGAGGTTTTGAAATAACCATGTCCGAGAACACAGCGCCATCCAACTTAAACCCCGCCCCACTAGAACTTATGCTGTTTGAGCATGACCCGATATTGGTCCACCAAGCGCTGAACTTTGGTGTAAGCACGTTTCTGGTTGATTGGGAATCGCGGGACAAAGCCGGACGCCAAGCCGGCTTTGACACGGAGATCAACCCCAGCACCTTGGACAATCTCCACAAAGTCTGCGCCGTGCCCGGGGCCAAGGCCTGGTGCCGGGTGAACGGCTGGGGGCCTTGGTCGTCGGACGAGATTGAGGCCGCCATATCAGCCGGGGTTCGTGGGCTCTTTCTGCCCATGGCGCGCCGGGTCGGGGAGGTCGAAGACTTTCTCGCGGCCATCGGGGGGCGTTGCGAGGCGGCCATCCTGATCGAGACCACCGAAGCGGTCGAAATGGTGGCGGACTTGGCCCGCCTACCGCTCAACCGGGTGTACTTTGGCCTCAATGATTTCGCCATCTGCCGTGGGCGCCACTTTATTTTCGATGCGGTCAAGGATGGCATCGTCGCCCAGACGAGGAAGGAACTCAACGGCATGGCCTTCGGCTTCGGCGGGGCCACCGCCGTCGATCTCGGCTCGCCCGTCCCCTGCCGCAAGCTGTTGGAGGAGATGGCCCGCATTGACTGCCAGTTCACATTTTTGCGCCGCTCGTTCAAGAAGGACATCGCCAGCCACGACCCAGCGGCGGTGATCGCGGGCATCCAAGCGTGCTGGCGAGACCTACGCAATCGCCCACCCGCCATGATCGAGTCCGATTTGCACCAGCTTTTGGCTGTTTTGGAGCCGCTATGCGTTTGATCCCCGTCGATCTGCTGGACTCGGAACTGCTCCGGCCCATGGCCGGAACATGTTGCTTGGTGACTGGCGCGTCCGGTTTCCTGGGGCGCAATCTCCTGGCGACGCTGCTCGCGGCGGACGCGGAGGTGCATCTCACGACCCACAGCCGCCCGGCGGGGGAAATTCCGCACGGCGGAGAAGCCCAGGCCCACGCCTGCGACCTGACCCAACTCGCCGATGTGGAAAGGGTCTTCGATCTGATTCGGCCCGAATTTGTATTCCATCTGGCGACCGGGCGGGGGGATGAAATCCACGGGCGGGACTCTTTGCTCGGCAACGCCCTCAGCGCCGACCGGCTGGTGCGGGCGAGTCTGCGTTATCCCCCCCGCCGCCTCATCGCCGCCGCCAGCTCGTTGGAATACGGGCCACAACCGCTGCCGCTCCGCGAAGACTTGATGCTGGCGCCGAGTTCGCTATATGGTGCCACCAAGGCCGCATCGACGCTGCTGTTCCGGCAAGCCGCGCTGAATCAGGGCTTGCCCATCACGTTGCTGCGCATTTTTTCCATCTATGGCTATTGGGAGCCTGCGAAACGGCTCATCCCCACCGCGATGCGGGCCGCTCTGGACCAGTTGGAATTGCCGATGACGCCCACCGGGCCGAAGCGGGACTTCGTGTTTGTCTCGGATGTGGTCGAGGCGCTGTTGCTGGCGGCGCAAGCGGAAATCCCCAACGGCGAGATCATCAATGTGGGCACCGGCCTGCAAACCGGCAACGAAGAAGCCGTGGCAAAAATCCAAGCGGTCAGCGGCCTGCCGATCCGGGTAAAAAGCGGCGCCTATCCGCAGCACGCCACTGACACGGATTTTTGGTGCGCCGACCGGGACAAGGCGCTCCGGCTGCTGGGTTGGCAACCCCGCCACGATCTGGACGGAGGCCTGCGGAAAACCTGGCGGTGGTTCCGCGATGTGGGGCATCGCCATCTATGAATGCCCAAGCGCGGATCGAAGACGGCAAGCCGCCGCGTTTGCGGCCCGGCCAACTGACCGTTGTGACGCCGGTCTACCGCAATGCCGACACCCTGGCCGAACTGGCGCAAAGGCTCCATGCCGCCATGGACGCCAAGGTTCCCGATCATCGGGTTTTGCTGGTCGATGACAACAGTCCCGATGAATCCTGGCAAATCCTGGAAGGCTTGTGCCGGGCCGACGACCGACTCGCCGCCGTCAAGCTCTCGGCCAATTTCGGCCAGCACCGCGCCCTGCTCACTGGCCTTGCGCTGGCGGCGGATTCCGCCTGGGTCGCGGCGCTGGACGCGGACTTGCAAGACCCCCCCGAAGTGTTGTGCGAGCTGTATGAGAAAGCCCTGGCGACAGGGCGGACGGTGTTCGCCGAACGCCACGGAAAATACGAATCATCGGGCCGGATGCTGACCTCGCTCCTTTTCAAATCCCTGGTGGGCCAGATCAGCGGCCTGCCGAGACGCTGCGGAACATTTTTCATCGCGCCCCAGCCCGTGGTCGCCCGCCTGCTGGATTTTTCCGTGCCGGTGCCGCAAGTGCCCATCATGACCAGGATTGCCGCCGGTCAAATCGCCACCGTTCCCTTTATCCGCCCGACCCGGCCCCACGGGGAATCCGCCTACAACTTCGGCCTTAGACTCCGGGTGGCCCGGGACGGTTTGCGGTGCGCGGTGGCCTGCCGGCTGGCGAAAGGGGGCGGGCAACCCGCCTCGAACCCCGCCGCCAGCCGGATCAGCGCTCGACTTGGCCGGGGTTGGACAGAATGAACGGGGTAAAAAAGCCATCGCCAGACCATCCGGGAGGCTCAAGCCATCAACCACTTGAGCATTCCAGGAGGGGTGGCAACGTCGTGATTGCTTATCTCGCCATCTGCGCGGCCACGCTGCTGGCGCAATTTGGCCTGGTCTCCTTGACCTTTCCCCTCTCGGAATTGCTGGGCGACCAGCCCTTGCTTTATTACGACTCTCCGTATCACTGGTATCGCATGACATTGGCGGTCAACCTGACCAACACCGACCATGGCATCGGTTACGACCCGTTTTTCGGCGCGGGATACCGGGCAGGCGGCAACATGGACCCCAGCGCCAACCTCCTGGCTAGCTTGGCGATTTATTTACGGCCTTGGTGGGACGCATTCAGCCTCTACAAAGGCTATGTCTTCGTCATGGCGGTGCTGGGTCCGCTCTGCGTCCCCTTGGCGGCGGGCTTGATGCGCTTGAGCGTTGCCGTGGTGGCGCTCGCCTCCGGCCTGGGCGTCATGCTGTGGTGGGCGTCGTATTCCCATTGGTATCACACGGCGGGCATGGTGGCCTATGTGGCGGCGTCCTATATGGCCTTGCCATTCATTGCCCTGCTGTTGCGCCTGCCGAGGAAAACATCGTGGCTGAGCGCTGTCGCGCTGGGGCTGTTCGGGGCGTTCGGCTTGTTTTACCACATTGCCTTCCCGATACCGGTCGCCTTCTGGATGGTGGCCTGGCTTGCCTTCAATGGTCGCCAAACCGGCGGGGGCGCATTGGTCCTCATGCTGCTTGTGGTGCCCGCCATCGCGCTGCTACCGAATCTGCCCTGGCTGACCACGGCGTTCGGCGAGGGATTCCGCAACACCTATGCCTATCAAAGCACGGTCGATATTAGCTTGGTCTGGCGGGAGCTGCTGGGCCAATGGGATGGCTCCGCCCATGGTTGCAAGCTGTATGCGCCGCTGGCCTTGTCACTGCTGTGGGGATGCTTCGCCGCCAACTCCGGCGAAGCAATCCGGCTGTGCCGGGTAGCGGCGGTGAGCGGCTTTGCGCTCATCGTGTTCGCGGCGGTGGGCGCCGCAATCGGAGCCTTGCAACCCAACCGGCTGGTGGTGGCGGGGTATCTGCTCATGTGCATTCCGGCACCGATTGGACTCCTGTCGCTCATGGAGAATGCCAAGCGGGCCTCAAGCTCGGCCTTGAGGATCGCGGCCCGGGCAAGCTTGGTTCTGATTTTTGGCGGCATCCTCTACGCCGCCAATGAAGTGCGCCGCGAGGTGTCCTATGCCGACATCGGGCATTATGGAAAAAGACCCCCCGAAGTCACTGGCGTTGGACCTTACTCGACTTGGATCATGGATTTTTTGCGGCGCGAGACAAATCCTTCGGGCAGGGTTTTGTTTGAGCTGTCCGGCAACCGGATTTATGACAATGCCAATATGGCGGCTTACTACGCCTATATGTCCGACCGGGAATTTATCGGCGGCCCTTATATCGGCGCCAATTTCGGCGCCGTCCGCTGGGCGAATTTCGGGGACGGTCGGTTATTCGGCCAGCCCATCGACACGATCTCGGGCCAGGTTCTCGAAGATCGTCTGTCGCTATACAACATTGGCTGGGTGATGGCCCATAGCGACGCCAGCAAACGCCATTTGGATGCCCTGCCGTTCCTGGTGGCGGTTGAGGATTTCAAACAATACCGGGCTTACCGGGTCAACCGCCCGCTGGGTTTCTTCCACCAGGGGCGGGGCGTTGTGAGCTTCCGGGGACACAACCGGATTGCATTGACGGCGTTAGCGGGCGACGAGGTCATCCTCAAATATCACTATGTCCAGGGTCTCAAGGCGGACCCCGAAGCCGCCCTGTCGCCAGTGATGCTCGACGGCGACCCCGACCCATTCATAAAAATCTCAAGGCCGCCGCCGGATTTGCAGCTATGGATTCCCTAAGGCGACGGGCGCGCCAAAACGAACAATAACCCGATCTGAAAACCCTTTCCAAACCGCGACATCCTTTTTCAACCAGCCGCACCCCCCACCCCCTATGAAACATAACGAGTATCAGCGCCATTATTATGAAACCAACTTGGACAAACCCGCCATGCAGCCAGCCCGTAGCGAGTATGTGCGGCGGCATATCGAGCGGGTGGTTGCCGCCGCCCAGTTGCAACCGGAATCGAAGGTTCTTGAAGTCGGCGCGGGTCTGGGCAAGTTCACCCTGCCCTTGCTGGACAGGGGCTTTGATTTAAGCTGCGTGGACCTGTCCCCGGTCATGCTGGAAAAACTGGTCCAGCTCGCCCCCCGACCGCTGCCCACCATCGTCGCGGATGTGGCCGAGGTCGCCAAGCACACCGACCAGCGCTTTGACCGCGCCATCGGCTTTTTCACCTTGCACCACATGCCCGACTTGTCCCAAGCGTTCAAGGGCCTGTCGGAGGTCCTGCTGCCCGGCGCCAGAATCGCTTTTTGCGAACCCAGGGCGCTGAACCCGCTTTACTATCTGCAAGTCGCGTTCACGCCTCGGATGACCTGGCAGGCTGAGCGGGGGATTATCAACATGCGCCGGGAACCCATGTTCAAAGCGCTGCTTGAAGCCGGTTTCGAAGTCCCCGAAATGCAGACCTACGGCTTCTTCCCGCCAGTGGTGGTCAACCAAGGCTGGGGCGCAACGCTGGAGGACGAACTGATGAAGCGCTCATGGTTGAATCGCGGCCATGCCTTCACCCTGTTCACCGCCCGGAAGCCCCTATAGACCGGGTTGAATACGGTCGAATCTAGGTTGATTCGCGGCGTTGATACCAACGAATCCAATGGCAGCAACGCCAATCCCTTGCAAACCGGCCCGGCGCTATTAGCCCGGCCGCCAATCCCGGAAGCAAATCGGGCGCTTGGCGGGCCGCACCGGAACCCATAAATCACGCCAGGGCAATCGCGCTATCTAGCTGTTGACAGCCGGATGAGATACGGTGGCGACTTTGCCCGAAGCCCATGCTGCCCGACCCTCGCCCCTACTTTGCCGACCTGGCCGATCCCCGGCGGGCCACCAAGAACAGGCTGCACCCGTTGCAGGACATCCTGATGATCGTCTTCTGCGCGGTCCTGAGCGGCATCGAGGACTGGGTGGGGATGGAGACCTTCGCCCGCGAGAAGGAGGCCTGGTTCCGCCAATTCCTGGCGCTGCCGCACGGCGTCCCGTCGCACGACACCCTGAGCGACGTGATCGGGCGGCTGGAGCCGGGTGCCTTCGGCGAGGTGTTCCTGCGCTGGGCGCGGACGGCCCTGCCGAGCCTGTCGGGCGAGCAGGTCTGCCTGGACGGCAAGGCCCTGCGCGGCAGCCGGGGGGCGGACGGCGCGGTCCACCTGCTCAGCGCCTACGCGGCCAAGGCGCGGCTGGTGTTGGCCCAGCAGGCCGTGGACGGCAAGTCGAACGAGATCACGGCGATCCCGCAGGTGCTGGGCCTGCTGGATTTGCAAGGTGCCGTCGTCAGCCTCGACGCCATGGGCTGCCAGAAGGCCATCGCCGAAAAGATCACCCAAGGCGGCGCCGACTACGTGTTGGCGCTGAAGGACAACCACCCGCAACTGCGCGAGGACGTGGGCCTGTGGCTGGACACGGAGGCCGCCAAGGGAGCCTTGGCCGTGCACGAGACCCTCGACAAGGGCCACGGGCGGATCGAGGTCCGCCGCTACGTCCTCAGCGACGGCCTGGATTGGCTGGCGCAGAAGCCGGAATGGGCGGGGTTGCGGGCCGTGGGGCGGGTGGAATCGACCCGCCTCGTTGGGGGGCAGGCCAGCACGGAATGCCGCTACTACCTGACCTCGCTGGCCGACCCGGAGCGCTTCACCGAGGTGGTGCGCGGCCATTGGGCCATCGAGAACGGCCAGCACTGGGTGTTGGACGTGCAGTTCGGTGAGGACGCCCACCGCGCCCGCCAGGATCATTCGGCGGAAAACCTCGCCCTGGTGCGGCGCATGGCCTTGAACGTCATCCGCCATAACGGTCCCTCCAAGGATAGCCTGCGCGTCCGCAAGCTCCGGGCCTCGCTCAATGACGGTTACCGGTTCCAATTGATTTTCGGGGAACCGCCTACATAGCGCGATTGCCCTGAAATCACGCCGCCCTTTCTACCGTTTGTAAAGCCCCGTTTGTTATCATTCCAAGCATCCCTTTTAAATAGGATTTTAAGGAGGAACCCATGGTCGCGTTGGAAACCCCCATCTGCGATTTCGGCAAGCCCGCCATCGACTTTTCCCTCCCCGGCGTGGACGGCCAAACCTGGACACTGGAACAGTGCAAAGGCCCGAACGGCCTTCTGGTCATGTTCATCTGCAACCACTGCCCCTATGTCAAAGCCATCCGCGATCGGCTGATCCGCGACGTGAAGGAACTGCAAACCTACGGCATTCACGCCGTCGCCATAATGTCCAACGACACGGTGAGCCACCCGGACGATTCCTTCGAGAATATGAGGCTGGAAGCCGAAAAATACGGCTATCCCTTCCCCTATCTGCTCGACGAGAGCCAAGACATCGCCCGCGCCTACGGGGCGGTCTGCACCCCGGACTTCTTCGGCTACGACAAGAATTTTCGGCTGCAATACCGGGGTCGGCTCGACGCCAGCCGCCGCGACACCGTTCCCGCCGCGCCCCGCGAGTTGTTCGAGGCCATGAAACAAGTGGCCCTGACCGGCAAGGGGCCAGAACAGCAAATTCCCAGCATCGGCTGCTCCATCAAGTGGCGCGATAACTGACTTAACCCCCTCTCCCTCTGGGAGAGGGTTGGGGTGAGGGTGTTCAAAAATGGGATTTCTTCCTTTCCGATCCCTCCATCCCCGCCTTCCCCAGGGGAAAGAAGGCGCAAAGCCCATAAGCCTTAATCAATTTTTCAACCAAGGAGACCATGATGACCTTCAAGAGAATCACCGACCTCGACCTCGCCGATAAGCGCGTATTGATCCGCGAAGACTTCAACGTGCCGGTGAAGGACGGCAAAGTCACCAGCGACATCCGCATCCGCGCCGCCCTGCCGAACATCCGGTATGCCCTCGACGCTGGCGCCAAGGTGATGTTGATGTCGCACCTGGGCCGTCCCAAAGAGGGCGAGTTCAGCGAGGAGAATTCCATGCAGCCGGTGGCCGACCGCTTGTCGGAACTCTTGGGCAAGCCGGTGCTATTGATCCGCGACTGGCTGGACGGTGGCTTTGAAGTCGCGGCGGGCGAGGCGGTGCTGTTCGAGAACGTCCGCTTCAACAAGGGCGAGAAGAAGGACAACGAGGAATTGGCCGGGAAAATGGCCGCGTTGTGCGATGTGTACGTGATGGACGCCTTCGGCACCGCCCACCGCGCCGAAGCCTCCACCCATGGCGTTGGTCGACAAGCCCCGGTGGCCGTGGCTGGCCTGTTGCTGGCCGGTGAGCTGGACGCGCTCGGCAAGGCGCTGAAAAGCCCGGAACGCCCGCTGCTCGCCATCGTCGGCGGTTCCAAGGTGTCCGGCAAGCTGGAAGTGCTGGAATCCCTGTCCAATCTGGTGGACCAGCTCATCGTCGGCGGCGGCATCGCCAACACCTTCATCGCGGCGGCGGGTTATCCGGTCGGCAAGTCCTTATATGAGGCCGACCTCATCCCCGAAGCCAAGCGCTTGATGGAACAGGCCAAATCCCGGAGCGGCGAGATTCCGGTGCCCACCGACGTGGTGTGCGCCAAGGAATTCTCCGAGTCCGCCGCCGCCACCGTCAAGCCGGTGGCCGAGGTGGCCGAGGACGACATGATCCTCGACATTGGCCCGGACACCGCCGCCCGTTACGCGGAAATCATCAAAGCCGCCGCCACCATCGTGTGGAATGGGCCGGTGGGCGTGTTTGAAATAGACCAATTCGCCGAAGGCACCAAAACCGTCGCGAACGCCGTGGCCGACAGCGCGGGCTTCTCCATCGCGGGCGGCGGCGATACGCTGGCCGCCATTGACAAATACAGAATTGGTGACAAAGTGTCGTACACTTCCACGGGTGGCGGCGCGTTCCTGGAATTCCTGGAAGGCAAAAAGCTGCCCGCCGTCGCAATGCTGGAAGAACTCGCTTAAATCCGCAACGCACCCCGGCGCGAGGGTCGGCGGGTTGACCGCCCTCCCTCGCGTTTCTTTTTGAGCAGAGTTCGGATGGGTTGCCACCGCTGATTAAGGTGATTTTCTGGAATGAATATACCCAGCTCGGGCACCCGCCAAAAACCCCTCCCCGGCCCTCCCCATATCAGGGGCGGGAGAAAGCCCCCCTGATAAGGGAGGTGGGGGGGTTAAAGGGGTAAGGTCTTCCCCGGAAATCGCCTAAACGCTGGATTGGCTCAGCCGATAAGCACATGAGCCGCCACACGCCCGAGCAGCCTGGATTCATCCCGACGGAAGGGGCGGCGACGGCTCGATTACGAGAATTAACCAATTGTTTTCACTCACTTGGGAGAGCTTCTGATGAAACGCACGTTCAGGGATATCCTGCAAACCCCGGAATTTCAAAAGCGAGTCGCCTGCACGATCAAGACCTATCGTCCGGGCGACATGATTGTGGAGGAAGGCAGCTCAAGCAACGAGATGTTCCTGATCCTCAGCGGCGACACCGAGGTCCGCGCCGCCGTCGATCATCTGGGCACGCCTGGCCGCACCACCGGCATCGCCAAGCTCTCCGAGAACGCCGTGGTGGGCGAGTTGTCCTCGCTGTTCGAGCATCATCCACGCACCGCCAGCGTGGTCGCCACCACCGACGTGGAAGCCGCCATGCTGGACAGCGCCTCGCTGGAAAACTTCATGGACGAGAATCCCGCCGAGGGCTACTGGATACTCAAGGAGATTTTCTCCCAGGTGGTCAACCGCATGAGGGAGACCAACCTGCGCAGCGCCGCCATCACCGCGCTTTATCTCAACGAAATCGCCGATGCCTGAAGCCCTTTCGCCGTCGGGGAGTCGGCGCCGCCGATTCCCTAAACGGCGGTCGGCTCGGCCTGATTTCGGAATCTTCCCGCCCAAAAAACGTCGATAGGGGACGGCCCACGCCGATATTTCCCCGAAGTCGCGGCGTTGTTTCACTTCTCACGCCGTGGTTTTCTGTACACGCGCCGCGCTTTAGGGTAAAAATCACTAAAGCCGCCTGTTTTTATTGAATATTTCATTGTCCACCCCACTAATTTCCTGAGAGGATTCAAGGCTTATGGCCAGAGTGACCGTAGAGGATTGCCTGCAAAACGTCGATAACCGTTTCCAACTGGTGCTGGTCGCATCCAAGCGCGCCCGCCAATTGTCCAGGCATCCCGAGGATTCCAAGGTGGCTTGGGAAAACGACAAATCCACCGTGGTGGCATTGCGGGAAATCGCCGCCGGGGAAATCACCCGCGAGTACCTCAAGATCGCGCCCAAGAACGACCGCTTCACCATCGAGCGCCCGCCCCTGCCGCCCCGCAACGCCCTCGCCGACTTGGACGACGAGGATTTCGACTAAGCCATCCCCACCGCCATGTACCAGCCGGATGTCGGAGCGCCGGGCATGAGCCAGCCCCTTCCGCTCGAAGCCGCCGAACTGCCCCAGGAGAAGCTGATCCGTCGGCTCTGCACGCTGCTGGCCGGTTATCTCGACCGCGGCCAGATCGACGAGGTGCGCCGCGCCTACGAACTGGCCGACGCCGCTCACGAGGGCCAGTTCCGGCTGACCGGCGAGCCGTACATCTGCCATCCCTTGTCTGTCGCCCTGATCCTGGCCGAGATGCGCATGGACGCCAAGGGCGTCATGGCGGCGATCATGCACGATGTGATCGAAGACACGGCCATCACCAAGGACCAGCTCCGCGAGCGCTTCGGCGACGAGGTGGCGGAGCTGGTGGACGGCGTCACCAAGCTGGGCCAATTGGATTGCAAGTCCCGCGCCGAGGCCCAGGCGCAGAACGTCCGCAAGATGTTCCTCGCCATGGTCAAGGATTTGCGGGTCATCATGGTCAAGCTGGCGGACCGGCTGCACAACATGCGGACGCTCGGCATCATGTCCGGCCAGCGGCGGCGGCGCATCGCCAAGGAAACCCTGGACATCTACGCCCCCATCGCCAACCGGCTGGGGATGAACGAAATCCGGCTGGAGCTTGAGGACTTGGGCTTCGCCGCCATGCACCCGATGCGCTCCCGCATCCTGGAGCAATCGGTCAAGAAGGCGCGGGGCAACCGCAAGGAAGTGGTGGCTACCATCGAGTCGAGCATCGCCAAGCGCCTGCACGACGCCGGGCTGGCTCATTGCGAGGTCATCGGGCGGGAGAAGCACCTCTACAGCCTCTATCAGAAGATGCGGACCAAGCGCCTGTCGTTCAGCGAGGTCTACGATGTCTACGCGTTCCGCATCATCGCCGACAGCGTGGACGAGTGCTACCGCGGCCTTGGCATCGCCCACAACCTCTACAAGCCCGTGCCGAGCCGCTTCAAGGATTACATCGCCGTGCCCAAGGCCAACGGCTATCAGTCCTTGCACACGGTGCTGGTCGGACCCTACGGGCAGCCGCTGGAAATCCAGATTCGCACCCGCGCCATGCACCACCTGGCCGAATCCGGCATCGCCGCCCACTGGCTGTACAAGAGCGAGCAGGACCAATACCCCTACAGCCAGACCCGCGCCCACGAGTGGCTGCGCGACCTGTTGGAAATCCAGAAGAGCGCCGGGGATTCGATGGAATTCCTGGATAACCTCAAGGTGGACCTGTTCCAGCAGGAGGTTTACGTCTTCACGCCCAAGGGCAAGATCGTCAAGCTGCCCCGCAACGCCACCCTGGTGGATTTCGCCTACGCCGTCCACACCGATGTGGGCAACACCTGCGTCTCGGCCCGCATCGACCGGCAGCTCGCGCCACTGCAAACCATCCTGGAAAACGGCCAGACCATCGAAATCATCACCGCCCCGTGGGCGCGGCCCAATCCCTTGTGGCTGAACTTCGTCTCCACCGCCAAGGCCCGCGCCGCCATCCGCAGCTACCTCCGCAACTTCAAGAAGCAGGAGGGCATCGCCCTCGGGCGGCGGCTGCTGGAAAAGGAATTGGACGGGCTGGGCCAGCGCTTCGAGGAAGTTCCCAAGCAACGTTTCGACGATCTGCTGAAACGGCTTGAACTGTCCTCGCTGGATACGTTGATGGTGGACATCGGCCTGGGCAACCGCCTGCCCTTCCTGGTGGCGCGGCAACTGCTGCAAATGGACGCCGCCGCGCCGAACGAGGCCAAACCGGCGGACAAACCCACGTTTTCGCCCCTCATCATCAAGGGCACCGAGGGCATGGTCGTCAGCCTCGCCAAATGCTGCCGGCCCATCCCCGGCGACCCCATCATCGGCTTCTTCAATCCGGGCAAGGGCATCGTGGTTCATTTGACGGAATGCAAGAACGTCGAGGAACTCAACAAGAAGCACATGAACTGGCTGGATGTGCAGTGGGATAAGCACGCCACCGGCGAATTCCCGGCGGTCATCCGGCTGGAGTTGATGAATCAGGTGGGCACTTTGGCGAAAGTGGCCTCGACCATCTCGAAGATGCGGGCCAACATCGAGAACGTGCAGATCACCAACCAGGACAGCCAATTGTCCGTGGACATCATCACCTTGATGGTCCGCGACCGGAACCACCTCGCCACCGTGGTGCGCGAACTGCGCAAGCTTTCGGTGGTCTTGAAAATCTCCCGCGTTAAATCCGAACTCCGCAAGAAATCAGCCTGACCCATGCCTAAACAAATCATCGCCACCGACCTCGCCCCGAAAGCCATCGGCACTTACTCGCAAGCCGTCAAGGCCGGCAACACCGTTTACCTGTCCGGGCAAATCCCCCTCGACCCCGCCACCATGGCCTTGGTGGAGGGCGGCATCGACGTGCAAATCCGGCGGGTGTTCGACAACCTCAAGGCCGTGGCGAACGCGGCGGGCGGCAGTTTCGCCAACGTGGTGAAGCTGAATGTGTTCTTGACCGATCTTTCCCATTTCCCGGTGGTGAATGAAATCATGGCCGAGTATTTCGCCGAGCCTTATCCGGCCCGCGCCGCAATTGGCGTGGCGGCGTTACCACGGGGGGCGGGGGTGGAGATGGATGGGGTGATGGTGGTGGGGGAGTGATTTCAGAACGTCCGCGACTTATAGCCCAACCGGCGGCATTGGCCTCACCGTGCCGCCATGATCCCTGCCCCAATCCCCCTATCTCCGTTCCCACGCTCCGGCGTGGGAATGCCGTCTTGCGCTCTAGCGGCCCGATGAATTACACGACGCTAGAGCGTCGCCCGCTGCATTCCCACGCTGGAGCGTCGAAACGAGGCTAGAGGATTCATCTATGGGCCATACCCGTTACAGCATTTATGAGCCGCAAGACCCGCACTTCCTGACCGGGTAGTGTTCTCGATATGGATATGAGGAGCGCTAACCTTCTGATTATAGAAGACTTGGTTGGTTCTGCATCCACGTCTGGGACACTACCCTATTTTTGGTGGTGTTTTAGATATGGATATTAAACCGAGACTCCAAACTCATATCTATTAGACATGTTCCCTGCCTAACTTGCTGTTTTTAATGATAGTTTAAAGTGCCAGGGATCCGCTCCAATATAACTAAACAACCATCGGCTAAAGCCGGTGGATTTGAGTAACGGTCTGAAAGACCGGATACGCGACGACTGAACGTCGCGTCTATGAGTTCCTTCCCCGTGAGTTCGGCCCTGTCCGCAGAGAGATGTTGCTTTGCTATCCAGGCAAGGCATCTGATAAGCCACTGTGGGTGCAAAACTGGCGAATAAGCCGACTGACATATAAACGCTGAAGGTTTGAATATCGACCTTGTGTACTCTCTTTGCCTATAGCAAAGCTGATAGATGAAATCTGACCGGCTGAAAGCCGGTGGTTTCAACCTTGGATATGGAAATCAAGGCCGGTAAAGATCATGGTGGAAGCGCCATTAAAAAAGAGGTTGTGGGGAATTGTACTTGATCTTACTCTGCGAGATTAGCAGTAACAATAGCGGGAGGTGGGTTTAATTGATTTATGGCATTATGCATGAGTATATGAATCCAAGCTGGCGAGGACACCCCGATGGCCTATCAAATCGTTCATTGTCGGTGTTGCAATAGTCCCGAAGTGGTCCGTTATGGCAGGCAAAGCGGCCATGATCGGTTTCGCTGCAAGGCGTGCGGTCGAATCTTCAAAACCGAGTACACCTATCGCGCCTGCGAACCCGGCGTCAAAGAACAAATCAGGCCCATGGCCCTGAATGGCAGCGGCGTCCGTGACACCGCCCGCGTACTCGGCATCGGCAAAAACACCGTCCTTTCCGACCTCAAGAAGGGTGCCGCCGAGGTGGTGGACGTGAATCCCCATATCGGGGTCCAGGAGATCGTGCCAGAAGTCCGCCATCTCTTTGATTCGCCTAGGGAGGTTCAAATTGATGAGCAGTGGAGTTATATAGGGGACAAAAAGCATCAGCGATGGTTGTGGTGGGCCATTGACGCCGCGTCTGGCCGCGTCCTGTCGTTTGTGTCTGGGCGCGGCCAAGACGAAGTCTGTCAGAAGCTGATGGCCAAGTTGAAGGTTTTCAATATTCAGAAATACTATACCGACGATTGGGGCAGTTACTCCAAGTTCATTGCCGAAAGCAAGCCTGTGATTGGCAAAGTCAACACGCAGAAAATAGAAAACAGGAACCTTTTGTTACGCACCCGCATAAAG
>NZ_JBTEKS010000051.1:0-17357 GCF_054333355.1 Methylomagnum sp.
GCCAGTGAGTGAAACGAATTCTACGCCCGGCAGTTTGCCCAATAACAGAGCGCCCTGCTCGGTTTTTTTGGTGCGCCGCGCCCTTTCTTGGAACCACCATCCCAGACTCCCCGTCTAACAATCGCGTAACACACCAATCACACCAATCCCCAACGCGAATGATCGAGGAGGCAGCCCGTGAACATTCGAAAACTGATACAACATGCGGCGCTTGGTTCTGCCATTCTGGGACTCATCGGCAGTCCTCTGGCCTTGGCGGGCCATCGGGCTTCCGAGGATGGTCATGAGACATCCGGCTCTGGCCTCGTCTATACCAGCACGGCCCTGAGTCAAGCCATTTTCGGTTATCTCAACCTTGAAGGCGCCGAGCGGGACACCATCCACCCCCAAATCGTCTACGTCGATCAAGCCTATGGACAGGCGATCTACAGCTACCCGCGGGTGGCTCCCGACACCACCGTGGCCTTCAATGTCCACTATGTCGATCAAGCCTACGGGCCGGCCATTTACAGCTATCCAAGCCTAAACGATGTCCGGGGTAGGGTTGAGGTCCTGCCCATGGAGGACTGAAACCCGCCAGCGACCCAGCCCACCCGGCAGGGACGCCGGGTCAAGTCGAGGCTTCCGGCTCGCTCCGCACCCGGTCCAGCGCCACGGCCACGGCGGCGGCACGGGTGGCGACGCCCAGCTTCTCGAAGATGTGTTCCAAGTGCTTATTAATGGTGCGCGGGCTGCTGCCGAGAATCTGGCCCACGTCCTTGTTGGTCTTGCCCCGAGCAATCCACATCAGTATCTCCGCTTCGCGGGGAGTCAGGCCCAGGGTGCTTTTCAACGAATCCAGATTCCAATCGCCGGAAGATTCCTGCAACAGCAGCAGGTATTCGCGGCCATCCTGGCAGGGCACCAGCCGGGCCGTGAATTTCTTGCCATCCCGCTGAGCGGTGAACGTCCCCTGCTCCGAATCCCCCTCCACCGCAATCCGTTTCCGCGACCATTCCGCCAACGGTTTGGGCAAAGCCTCGGGCGTGGCACCCAGCGCCGCTTCCTCAGCCCCCATCAACTCCGCCAGCCAACGGGAACCCGCCGGGGTGAGCCAAGTGATCCCGGCTGCGCCATCAATGGCGAGGGCGGCAAAGCCGCTGCGGGACAGGGCGTCCTCGGAACGGCGAATCAGCCGCGCTTGCGTCAAGTGGCTGGCGACCCGCGCCAAGACTTCCTGGTGGCGGATGGGTTTGACGATGTAGTCCACCGCGCCCTCTTCGAAACCCCGTAGCAGATCATCCAACTCGCTCAGCGCCGTCATGAAGATGACCGGGATCGTGGCGGTCTCGGCGTCGGCCTTGAGCCGCCGACAAGTCTCGAAGCCGTCCAGCCCCGGCATGACCACATCCAGCAGGATGACATCGGGCTGGGCATAGAGAAGCTGTTCCAGGGCGGACAGGCCGTCGGTCGCGACCAGCACCCGGTAGCCAGCTTCTTCCAATGCGTCGGAGAGAAAGGCCAGGTTGCCGGGGGCGTCATCCACGATCATGACGGTGCCGGGGGCGGGAGTTCGAATGGGATTCATGGGGCTGATTCTTCGAAGCGGTTTTTTAAAAGGACTGGGCCGAGAGAAGTAGGTCGGGCATGCACTCTTGCCCGACGCCAGCGACTGAATCAAGCTCCTGGATCAAGGGCTGTCGGGCATGAGTGCATGCCCGACCTACGCGGTAGCCCTTCTTGCGCTTTTCCTTAGCGTCTTGGCGTGAGACCGTCCGAACATTATTCGCGCTTATTTTGCAGAGCGGCGGCGAGCATCGCTTTAATATCCGCGACCCGGAATTCTTTCGCCAACCCTTGTAAATGCCGGGCATAGGGCAGGTATTGGAAGTCCTCGTCAATCAAGGCTTTCAGCCGGTCGGTCAAACCACGCATATCGCCCATGCGGGCACAAGCGGCCAGCTCTTCAATCACCTCGGGTGGCGGCGGCACCATCGCCTCATGGGCCGGATTCCGGCTGCCCGCGCCGCCGTCCTTCCGGTAAATCCAATCCAAGCCAAGATGCAGCTTCAGTTTGCGCAAGAGGTCCGCGATTTGCAGCGGCTTGGCGACAAAGTCATCGCAGCCAGCGGCGAAGGATTGCTTCCGGTCAGAGGGATAGGCATTGGCGCTGACCACGATGATAGGCGTCCGACAGCCCCCCGCCCGCAGCCGGTCGGCGACCTCGATGCCGCCCATGTTCGCCATGACCAAATCCAGCAGAATCAGGTCGGGACGCCGTTCCCGAACCTTGGAAAGACATTCCACACCGGACTCGCCCTCATCCAACTCAAAGCCCAACGGCTCCAGGATGGAGCGCAGCAGCTTCCGGTGTTCCGCCTGGTCATCGACGATCAACAAACGCCGCCGGGGTCCATGATAACCGGCGATGTCTTCCTCCGATATCGGCTCATCGGCCTGACGCAAATCGGGCAGGAACAGCCGCACGGAAAACGTCGAGCCTAACTCCGGCACGCTTTCCACGGTCAATTCCCCGCCCATGATTTCCGCGAGAATCTTGCTGATGGTCAACCCCAGCCCACTGCCGGACGCGGCATTGCCCCGCCCGCTGGCCAAGCGCTGGAAGGGCTGGAAAACCTCCTCGATTTGATCCGCTGGAATCCCGACGCCGGTATCGACCACCTGAAAGCGGGCGATTTCGCCGCTATAGCCGACCCGGAACACCACCTCGCCGGAGGGCGTGAACTTCACCGCGTTGTTCAGCAGGTTGATGAGAATCTGCCCCACCCGCTTCTCGTCGCCCCGGATGTGGCGGGGCAAGGGATCGACGATCTGGCAGCGGAACGCCAGCCCCTTGGCCTCCGCCAAGGGCCGGAACATGCGGGACAGTTGCTCGACGAAAGCGCCGAAGTCGATGGGCGCCCGCTTCAACTCCAGCTTGCGGGCCTCGATGCGGGCGATGTCCAGAATGTCCTCGATGAGCGCGGACAGATGCTCGCCGCTGCGCTGGATAATTTCCACGGCATCGCGGCGATGCGCCGGGATGGCCGGGTCTTTGCTCAGCAGTTGGGCGTAGCCGAGGATGCTGTTGAGGGGCGTCCGAATCTCGTGGCTCATGTCGCTGAGGAAGCGGCTCTTGGCGTGGTTGGCGCGATCCGCCGCCTCCTTGGCCCGTTTCAATTTGCCGTCGGTCTTCTGATGCTCGTCGATTTCCCGCAACAACCGCTGGGTCTGCTTGGTCGACTCCTCCTGCGCCACCAACCGGCTCTCGGTGTTCAGCACCAGCCACCAGGCGCCCATCCCCAGGAACACCAGCAGCGCCGCATAGACCCTGACGAAGCTATCTTCCAGCATTCCGGCCAGTTCCGGGGAGCGGGCGGCCAGGATGTCCTGATAGAAAATGACCCCCACGAACACCCCGGCCAGGGTGGCGAGCAGCAGGAACACCAAGGCGAAGCGGATCAAGCGCATCCGCACGGCGATGGACCACCGGGAGGGCAGCCAGCGCCGGGCCAGGCTTTCCAGTTGGTCCTTGAGCCGCACGCCGGGCTTGCAGGCGTCCAGGCAGCGGGCGTCCAGAGTGCAACAGAGCGAGCAGATGGTGCCCTGATAGGCCGGGCAGTAGGCCTTGTCCTCCATCTCGAAATCGTTGCCACAGATGCAGCATTGAGCGTGCGGCGTGGCCGTGCCCCAGTCTTCCCGATCCCGGGCGATGTAGAAGCGGCCTTTGCTCAAGAAAGCAATCAGCGGGGCCAAAGCGAAGGCCACGCCCAAAGCCAGGAACGCCGAGAACGCCTGTAGCCCCTCGCCGAATAGGCCCAGAAAGGCCAGGATGGACAGCGCCGAGCCGCACAAGGTGGACACCACGCCCACCGGGTTGAGGTCGGGGAGATAGGCCCGTTTGAACTCGACTAAAGGCGGACTCAGGCCCAAGGGCTTATTCACCACCAAGTCCGCCACCAAGGCACCGATCCAGGCGATGGCCACGTTGGAGAACAGCCCCAGCACCCGTTCCAACGCGCCGAACACGCCCAGCTCCATCAACAGCAAGGCGATGGCGACGTTGAACACCAACCACACCACCCGGCCCGGATGGCTGTGGGTCAGGCGGGAGAAGAAATTCGACCACGCCAAGGAACCGGCATAGGCGTTGGTGACGTTGATCTTGACCTGGGACACCACCACCAGCAGCGTGGTCGCCGCCAGCGCCGCGCCGGGGTTGGCGAACACGTAGCCATAAGCGATCAAGTACATGAGGGTCGGCTCGTGGGCATGGGCGGGCACGACGCCATGACGAATCGCCAGATGGGCCAAAAACGCGCCGCCCAACTGCCGGACCATGCCAAAGATGATCCAGCCGGGGCCGGCGACGATGGTCGCGGCCCACCAGCGGACGCGGTTCTGTTGGGTTTTTTCCGGCAGGAAGCGGAGGAAGTCCACCTGCTCGCCGATCTGCGCCACCATGGAAAAGCCCATGGTGCAGGCGGTGCCGAACATGATCCAATCGAAATGACCATCCGCCGGGCCATGGCCGGTGAAGCGCAAGGTTTCGCCGAGGGCTTCCGGCTCCCGCGCCAGCACGGCGACATAAGGCGCGATGAGCAGAATCAGCCAAATGGGCTGGGTCCACAATTGCAGCCGGTTGATGGTGGTGATGCCGAACGTCACCAGGGGAACCACCACCGCCGCGCTGACCACATGGGCCAGGGCGATGGGCATTCCGAAATACAGCTCCAGCGCCAGCGACATGATGGACGCCTCCAGCGCGAACAGCGTGAAGGTGAAGGAGGCGTAAATCAGCGAGGTGAGCGTGGACCCGATGTAGCCGAACCCGGCGCCACGGGTCAGCAAGTCCATGTCGATGTTGTGGCGGGCGGCGTAATAACTGATGGGGAAGCCGGTCAGGAACACGATCAGCCCGACGGCGAGAATGGCCCAGCAGGCGTTGGTGAAGCCGTAGTTCACCGCCATCAGCCCGCCCATGGCTTCCAGGACCAGGAAGGAAATGGAGCCGAAGGCGGTGTTCGCCACCCGGAATTCCGACCACTTGCGGAAGCTGCGCGGGGCGAATCTGAGCGCGTAGTCTTCCAGGGTTTCGTTCGCGACCCACGAGTTATAGTCGCGGCGCACCTTTGCGATGGTTTGCCGGTTCACGGCCATGGCTGCTTGCTCGTTATTTATTGCATTCCCGATCTGCGCCGGGTATGGCAGGGGTTGCCATTGCGTTCAAGCCACGGATTGATGCTTGGACGCCACAGGGGCGTTGGGTATATGCAAATAACGTGCTGTGCGGGGTGACTGACTGGTTGAATGGGCGGTTCGGGGAAGAACAATGAAGGCTTGGGCGGGCTTGGCGGCTCAATCTAGGGCGTCGCGCACTGCCAAGGTGCGATTTCGTAGAGTGGGTTAGGCGCACATTCGGATAGATTCGCGAAGCTTATTTGGGCTGGCCGTGCGCCGTAACCCACCCTACGAAACAGCGAAACCATCGGCCCGATCACTTCAATAAATATTCCACCAAAGGATTTCTGAACAGAATAATCAACACCACCACCAACACATAAATCGCCAAGGATTCAATCATAGCGAGTCCGATGAACAGGGTACGGGTGATGGATTTCTCCGCTTCGGGCTGGCGGGCCAGGGCGTCGAGGGCTTGGGCGATGGCCTTGCCCATGGCGAGGCCGGGCGCCAACACGCCGATGGCAATAGCCAGGGCTGCGCCCACCGTGGACAGGATGACGAACCAGTGCATGTCGCTCATTCAGGACTCCTTATGGGTTTTCCGCGCCGGGCGGGAGAGGGTGGGAATTGGGACGGGAGTGTTGGGATTGCAGCGCACCCGCGATGTAGATCAACGCCAGCATCCCGAAAATATACGCCTGCACCAGCGCTTCCACGATGTGCAGCAGCAACAACGGCACCGGGGCCAGAAAGCCCGCCACCAGCAGCACCAGCAGCACCGCCAATTCCAGGCTCATCATGTTGCCGAACAGGCGCATGGCGAGGGCGATGGTCCGGGACACCTCGCTCAACAGATGGAACGGCAGCATAACCGGGCTGGGCGCGATGTAATGACGAAGATAGTGCCAACCGCTGACTTGGACACCGAACCAATGCACCGACAGGAACACCAGCAGGGCCAGGGCGGCGGTTTCCGAGAGGTCGGCGGTCGGCGAACCCAGCCCCGGCACCAGCCCGATGAGGTTAGCAACCACGGTGTAAATCCACAGCGTCCCCACGAAAGGCAACAGTAGCAACGCATGGTTGGGAGCCACGGTGCGGATGGCTTCCTCCATCGAAACCACCACGCCTTCCAGCATGGCCTGGAGCCGCGACGGGGCTTCCACGCTGAGTCGGCGCGTTCCCAGCCAGGCGAAGCCACCGAGCAACGCCATGATGAGCCAGGTGGTCAGCACGGTCGGCCCGATGTGGGCGGGGCCGAGATCGAAGGACAGCATGGGGGCGAAATCGGCTTGTTCCATGGCTTAATGCTCCCGGATGAACAAGTAGACGTTGAAGATGCCGGCCAGCAGCCCGACCAGAATCAAGCCGATGGTCCAATGCACCGAATAGCCGGCCGTGAGTGAATCCAGCCAGCGCCCCAAATAGGCACCGAGAATCACCGGCAGCACCAGCAACAGGGCCAGCACGCCGAGGAACACGGTCTGCGACATCAGCGTGGGGCGTTCGCGCTCCGCCTGCTCCATGCGTTGGGCCTGCCGTTCGATGGATTGCCGCAGCCGCAACCGTTCCCGCTCGTCCATATCAGTGCCCCCGCGAAATGTCCAGCAAATGCTTGAGCATGGCTTCCTCCATCCGCCGCAGGTTTTGTTTCAGGCCACCCAGCACTTCTTCCTCCTTCAGCAATTGTTCGGTGAGGGCGAGGCTGATCCGATTGTAGTCCGCATCGCGGAGGTAGCGGCGGGTGTCGATGAATAAGTGGTTGTCGGCGAACCGGACCAGAGCGCCGGGCAGGGCGAGGTATTGCCAGGGCTGATTCCGGCGGCGGTAGCGGGCCAGGCCGAACACCAGCACCGTCATGAACCGCTCGTGGCAAGCCTTGAGTCCGAAGCTACCCGAGGCGTCCTCGCCGACGAAGCTTTCCACGTCGTCGATTTGCTCGGATTGGCGGGCGCTGTGGAGGTGGAGGGTGAAGGTGGTCATGGGACTATGAAATTGCCACGGTAACGGAATCTGATAACTATAATCATCGACCCTTCATGCACTCTGAGCAATGCCAATGACCACGGTCAACGTCACCGAATTCCGCCAGCATCTACCCGCCTACCTCAAGCGCGTCGCCGCCGGGGAGGAAATCCGCATCGCATCCAAAGGCAAGATTGTCGCCCGCTTATCGCCGGAACCGGACGAGTCAGAAGCGGCGCAACAACGCTTGGCCGCCTTGCGTGGAACCGTGATCGTGGGGGATGTGGTGAGCCCGTTTGATGATGTGGAATGGAGCGCGGATGAAGATCATCTGTGATACCCACGCGCTGATTTTCTAGGCTGACAATCCTGAACGGCTTTCCAAAAAGGCTCGGGAAACTATGGTTCAGGGCAGGTGCCTCGGCAGTCTGGCCTGCTGCGATATTAGTTTTTGGGAAATCGCCATGGCATTCGAGCGGGGAAAACTCAAAACAACCAGCGATGTTCCGCCCGATGCGTATATGAGGAATATTGTCCTTGACCTGAAACTGACGGTTTTACCAATCATCCCGGAAATCGCCCACCTTTCCCGAATCGGCCCATTCATCCATAAAGACCCCGCCGACCGCTTGATTGCCGCCACCGCAATTCATCATCACTTTCCGCTGATTACCACCGATGAGAATTTGCAGGGGATTCCCGGCTTACAAGTCATCTGGTAACGCACCCGACTAATTCATCACCATATTTCGTTGCCGACCGGCGGTGCCTTGAGCCACTCGGCTACCTCCTCCGGCACGGGCGCGTTCGGGTCGCACTGCGCCAACAGTTCTTCCAGCGTATATATTCTGGAACGCGGTTCGATAGGCTGGTTTTCTGTTTCGTTAAACTTTTCCATCCGCCATCGCTCCCCGCATATAACACCCATCCTCCCCCACTCCATCGAAATCCCCCCGCAAAAACCCCTCGCAATCCGCCAAGGTCTGCGCCAACGGCACCGACGCGCCGCGTATGCCGGTATGTTCCGCCACGGTATGAAACGGCTGGCTGAGATACCGCTGCAAGCGCCGCGCCCGCTGCACAATCAAGCGGTCCTGCTCGGACAACTCCTCCACCCCCAACATGGTGATAATGTCCTCCAACTCCTCGTAGCGGGCCATATGCTCACGCACGCCCGCCGCCACCGCGTAATGGCGGTCGCCGAGAAAATGCCGGTCCATCATCTTGCTGCCGGACAGCAGCGGATCGACCGCCGGATAAATGCCCTTCCCCGCCTGCGACCGGGACAAAATCACGGTGGTATCCAAGTGGCCGAGGATGGCGCTGACCGCCGGGTCGGTCATGTCGTCGGCGGGCACATAGATGGCCTGCACCGAGGTGATGTTGCCGCGCTGGGTGGAAACGATGCGATCCTGCAATTCGGCCACCTCGCTCAACAGGGTCGGCTGATAGCCCACCGTCGCGGGCATCCGCCCCAGCAGCCCCGACACCTCGCTGCCCGCCTGCACGAATCGGAAGGCGTTGTCCATCAAAAACAAAACCTCCTTGCCCAAAGCGTCGCGCAGGTATTCGGCATAGGTCAGCGCCGACAAGGCGATACGGAACCGCACGCCGGGCGATTCGTCCATCTGCCCGAACACCAGCACCGCATTCGCCAGCACCCCGGCGTCGCCCATCTCGTGCCAGAGTTCGTGGCCCTCGCGGATGCGCTCGCCCACCCCCGCGAACACCGACACGCCCTTATGCAGCGCGACGATGGCGTGCATGAATTCCATAATCAGCACGGTCTTCCCCACCCCCGCCCCGCCGAACAGCCCGGTCTTGCCGCCCCGGACAAACGGGCACAACAGGTCGATGACCTTGATGCCGGTTTCCAGAATCCCGCTGGCGGGCACCGCCTCGTGTAGCGCGGGTGGTCTTGCCAGGATGGGCCGGAATTCCGTTTGCGGCAGCGGGGCCAAGCCGTCCAGCGGTTCGCCGAACACGTTGAGCAAGCGCCCCAGGCACTCGGTAGTCACCGGCACCCGCACCGCGTCGCCGGTGTCGTAGACCGCCATGCCGCGCTTGAGGCCGGACGTGCGGTGCAGGGTGATGGCCCGGACGCGAGTGCGGTCGAGGTGCTGGTGGACTTCGAAGGTGTAGCGCTCGTGGTCGATGGCGGCGGTGAGGGCGCGGTGCAGCGGCGGCAGCGGGTCGCAGGCGATGTCCACCACGGGGCCGTAGACTTCGGCGATGTGGCCGATGGGGGTGGGGTTGGTTGCCATGAGGGTTTATGACGTGGCAACGGGAAGGTTGAAATCCGCAAGAAGGCGGATTTGGCCTAAATCCTTGGCTTTTTCGTAGTACCGGGTGTCGGCAGTCACGCAGACAGCGCCCGGAATATGAAAGGCGGTGGCGTGGTAGAGCGTGTCGAAGAGATGGTGGTTGAGTCGGATGGAAAGCTCGATTGCGCTGGCATAAATGGTGGTTTGCTTTACCCGTTGATACGGCAGTTTCCGCAGAGCGATAAGCTTGGCTACCGCATTCTCGGGAGTTAATCGGGCCAACACAGCGGCGACTTCAGCCTCCCAATGAGGTGGCTGAAAAGCATGGGTGTTTCCATCGCTTTCGGCCACGAACCATTTGACCGCAACACTCGCGTCGATTACCACGCAAGTCATTGCCTAAGTTCCTGCCGCGCCGCTTGAATCGCTCCCGCTGGCACTGGCGGTGTTTGGGCACGCAAAGCCAAAATTTGCTCCACGGCGTCGGTTTCCGGCTCTGGGTGTTGAATCCGCTCAACGGCCTTACGCATTAAATCGGCGATGATGGCGTTCTGATCCTGGTTCTTGAAGGTTTCATCGAATGCCGCTTGAACTTCATCGGGCACGCTGAAATTGACGGTAGCCATGGAGGTTTCCTGCGGTTGAGAGTCCGGGCGGACAGGATAGGGGGCGGGGTTTGGATGGGTCAATGGCAGGCCGGGAAAAAAGACGGCGGGGGTCGGCCAGACCGCCTACCCCAGACATCCGGCCTCGTGCGACACCCTCGGGAACCACTCGGCGTTTCATGCGTGACGAAGCATTAGGTGATTTTTGCTAAGGAATGCCGTAATCGCTCGGACTCAGCCCGCGCCTCGGCGAGAAGCTGACTCCAATCACCGGGTGGATGCCCGCTTTCCAACATCTTGCGGAAAATGCGATAAGCATCATCGCTGCTCTGATAGGCCCGCTTAATGTCCTCATCGTTCACCCAGACATAGACAATCACTTTGCTGGCAGCGTGGTAGCGGAAAAACAGCCGGTACTGTTGAAAGAATTTGGCGCGATGCCAATGCCGATGCGCCTCGCCCAGCGTATTACCTTGGCGATACTCGACGCGGCCCGGCTCTTGCGGAATAACATCAAACGCCAACTTGGCGATGGCAGCTAAGCGCTTGCTGGCGTTCTTTTTGACATAGCCGGTTGGGTCTTTCCGCTTAAGGGCTTCGACTTGCCCAATCAGCGCCTCGACCTGCTCAAGAAACAAAGGGTGGGCAAAAATTGTCCAGCCATTGAAGGTTATGGGCGATGGATGGGATTCGCTCATTCATCATCCGCCGACAATGGAGCGTCCAAATCCACCGCCACGCCCCCGACCAACGCCTGGACCCGCTGGACGAAAGCCGCGTCGATGGCTCCAAGTCGCTCCGGGTGATCCGCCATGTCGTGGGCCAGGAAACCCAAGAATCGTTCCAGTACCGGGTCATCATCCCCGACCGGCCTTGCCCGAGTGATGACCACTTCGCCGTCCGGGCGGATCGAGTAATGAATCTTATCGCGCTTGCCCAGCCTGAGCGCCCGGCGGACGGTCTCCGGCACCGTGGTCTGATAGCGGTCAGTGAGGGTCGATTCGGCTTCGAAAGTGGCGCTCATGGCGAACTCTCCGGGGAAATAATGGAGCGTCCGCAAGGGTAATGCGACGGCATTGCCGGGTCAACGCGGGCGGGTTTTTGGGAAAGCAAGAAGCAGTGACAAGGAAGTCCGGGAAAGAATCCGGCAAGTTACGACAGCGCTTGAAAGCGGCGGGCGAACGTCGATTAAGAAACGGCCACCCCAATCACCCCCCGCTCCGCCAACCCCCGCAAAATCTCCGCCCCAAACCCCACCACGGCGCCGGGGTCCGGGTGGCGCAATTCTTCGGCGATGCGCGAGAGGCAGTCACGGGCGGGCAGCGGGCCGGATGCTTCCAGCAGTTCCAACAGCCGGTAAGTCACCGGATTCAATTCCATGAACCGCACCACATCCTCGCAATCCCGGTAAACCAGCAGAAACGTCGGCTGGCCGGGCGGCTCGGCGGGCTGAAAGTCGGGGCCGATCTTGTGGACGGGAAAGTGATAAGCCAGCGGCCAAGCGAGTTCCGAGAGGCGGATCGTGTGGGGCAACGGGTCCGCTATCAGGGCCGCATCGGGCTGGGGCACTTCGGCCTCGCCCACGGCCAGCGCCAGTTCCACCCATTCGTAATGGGCCAGTTCCAGCAGGAAGGCCGGGTCTTCCGGGCGGTCGCCGCGCTCGGCTTGCAGATAGGCCAGGAATTCCTCGGCGATCTGCACGAACAGCGGCGTCTTGCAGCGATGGCGGGCGTAAAAGTCTTGGACCAAGGCCAGCCAGCGTTCGCCGACCAGGATGGATTTCAGCACCGGAAAGCCGGTTGCGATGAAACTCTCGATGTTGTTGAAGAACAGTTCACGGTACGTGTCCATCCGCACCGGGGCCACGCCCGGCGGGACCGGGTGACGGTGCGGGTCGCGGATGTAGGCAGCGAACTCGAATTGGGTGCGTTGGAAGCCGGGCAGGGTGTCAGCCATAACGGCGGAGCGGCGGGGTTTGGATGGCCTGGATTTGGCGGATGGTCTCGATTTCGTGGAGCAGTTCGGCCAGCGGCGGAATGTTGAAATCCCGTTCCAACAGGGTGGGCACCACACCAAACCGGGCATAGGCACGGTCCAGCAGCCGCCATACCGGGTCGATGATCGGGGCGCCGTGGGTATCCACCAGGAAATCCTCGGCCTCGACATAATGACCGGCGACATGCAGATACACGATGCGCTCGACGGGCACGGCATCCAGGAAGGCATCGGCCCCGTAGTCATGGTTGACGCTGTTGACGTAGATGTTGTTCACATCCAGCAGCAGGTCACAATCAGCCTCGGCCAGCACCGCCTTGAGGAAGTCGATTTCCCGCATTTCCCGCCCCGGCGCGGCGTAGTAGGAAATGTTCTCGATGGCAATGCGCCGTTCCAGAATGTCCTGAACCCGCCGGATACGGCCCGCGACGTACTGGACCGCCTCCTCCGTGAAGGGAATCGGCATCAGGTCGTAAAGATGGCCGTCGTCGCCGCAGTAGCTCAGATGCTCGCTGTACAGGCGGACGCCGTGTGAATCGAGGAACGTCTTGAGTTCAAGGAGGAAGGCTTCGTCCAATGGGGCGGGACCGCCGACGGACAGAGACAAGCCGTGGCAAATGAAGGGAAAGCGGTCGGTGAGGGAGCGGAATTGTTTGCCGAGCTTGCCGCCGATGCGCATCCAGTTCTCGGGGGCCACTTCGTAGAAATCCACCGACTCGGGGGGTTGCTCGGCCAGCGGGCCAATCAAGGCCCGCCGGAGACCGAGTCCGGCGCCGTGAATGGGAGTGCCTTTCATAACCGGCGCCCTGGCTGAAAGCTTACGGGGCTTTCGGCGCGGCGGGGGCCGCCGGAGCGGCGGGTGCGTCCATCTTCATGCCCGCGCACTTGCCCTCCATCGCCTTCTTCTGCTCCGCTTCCTTTTTCGCGGCGGCGTCCTTCATGGCGCCGCAGTTCATTTCGGGATTCTTAAGCGCCTGGGCACCGCACTTGCCTTCGCCGCAGGCCATTTCCTTCGCTTCCTTGCCAGCTTCGGCCACTTGCATGTAGCCATGGGTCAAGTCCTTAATCGCGAACGGATTTTCGCCCGCGTTGGCAATACCGGCCAGCGACGTTGCGATAGCGGCGCCCATGACGGTGGAGATGGTTTTCTTGCTCATTACCTGATGTTCCTCGTGTTGAATATTTTTGGGATGGGGATGCGTTTGGCGCTCGGGCGGCAAACACACGATTCGTTTAGACAGGCTTGCCCTACAAAGTTGCATGGATTCACGGCCCGTCCCGCGACCCCGCGGATGGGTGGCCGGAACCCCAAAGCGCTCTTGTGGAAGCACGTATTCTCACACAATGGATAAGGCTTGTGCAGCCCGCCCCTGGCGCACCGCCATTAAGCTTGAGTGAGCGCGGGCTTTGATTTCGTTAGCCGAGCCTGTCCTGAGCGCAGCCGAAGGGCGGAGTCGAAGCCAGCGAAATCAAAGCCCCTCGACAGGTTCGCTTCGACTCCGCTCAACGAACGATAGCCTAACTTATAGCGGCATTCATACGAGTTCGATACGGCGGTAGGGTACGCTGTGCGTACCTCTCCGACCCCCCAAGGTACGCACAGCGTACCCTACGAATCGCGTATCGAAGCCGAGCGAGCGGCGCTCTAATGGCGGTGCGCCCCTGGCGGGGAACTCAGGACAGGTCTCCCAAAGGCGAGAGGGAGAAAAATCACATGGCGCGAATGCCCTGCGCGATTTACGTGCCTCGGGGGCTGGCAATCCGCTCCACGGACCTATGGGTTAGAATCCATTCCTTTCTCAAACCAAACCCGCCATGTCAGGGGGAGTTTAATGCAAACCCATTCCCGAACCGTGAAACGCCTGAGCGCCCTGGCCTTGCTGGCCACCATGTTGCTGTCGGCTTGCGCCAGCGGGCCGAAGCCCCTGACGCCGCTGTCGCCCGACGATCCCGACTACAAAGCCTTGGAACAGGACCGCGTGAAGTTCCGGGAGAAGAAAGTCGCTCTCCTCACTGAGGCCATGGACCTGGACGATTCAGAGAAGGACGCCTTCTGGAGCGAATACGGTTTGTACGAGGCCGAGCTGAAGAAAATCTATGACGACCGCTACCGGCTGATTCGGGACTACGCCGAACACTACGACGACATGACCAACGAAATCGCCGACAACTTGGCGGAGCGCGCCCTCAAAATCCGCGAGGCCCGCAACGATCTGGCGAAGAAGTATTATCAGCGGCTCAAGAAAGCCACCTCGGCCATCACCGCCGCCCGCTTTATCCAGGTGGAGAACGAAATCAACCTGCTGTCCGATTTGAAGGTCAGCAGCGAAACGCCGATTCTTCCCAAAGGCAGCCTGCCCACGGATAAGAAATAGTGTTCATCGCCTGCCACGAGTGCGACCTATTGCAGCGGGAAATCCCGCTGCCCGCCGGCGGCACGGCGACCTGCCCCCGTTGCGGGGCCACGCTTTACCGCAACAATCCCGCCGGACTGGATCGCACCCTGGCGCTGCTGTTGGCGGCGGCGATTTTATTCGTGCTCGCCAACGCCTTCCCCATCGTCACCATCGAGGCGCGGGGCACCCGCAACGCCACCACCCTGTTCGGCGCCGTGCTAACCCTGTGGGACGAAGACATGCCCACCGTCGCGGGCCTGGTGTTTTTCACCACGCTGCTGGCCCCGGCCTTTGAGCTATTCACCCTGATTTTCATTCTGGCCGCCGTCCGCCTGGGGTTCCAATCCGGGCCGCTGCCCGCCGTGCTGCGCTGGGTGCTGGGAACGCGGCCTTGGAGCATGGTCGAAGTATTCATGCTGGGCGTGCTGGTGTCGGTGGTGAAGCTGTCCCATCTGGCGCACATCGAGCCGGGCGTGGCGTTGTGGTCCTACGGTGCCTTGATTCTGGTGTTCGCGGCGGCGATGGCCGGATTCGACGCCCACACGCTGTGGAACCGGCTGGCGGCGGGCCAATGAATTCCCCCGCCCTGCCCCGCTCCGCCGCCAGCTTAGGGCTGCTGTCCTGCCATGTGTGCGGCCTGCTGTCGCGTCCGCCGGGTTCGTCGCACGCGGCCTGCTGCCCCCGTTGCGGTAGCCGCTTGCACCTCCGCAAGCCCCACAGCCTGAGCCGCACCTGGGCCTTGCTCATCGCTGCTTACATTCTGTTCATCCCCGCCAACCTGCTGCCGATCATGCAGACCGGCTCGCTGTTCGGCTCGCAGCGGGACACCATCATGAGCGGCGTGGTGTATTTATGGCATTCCGGCTCTTGGCCCTTGGCGCTGCTGGTTTTTTTCGCCAGCATCGTGGTCCCGGCGGTGAAGCTCATCGCCCTGACCTATCTGGCGGTATCGGTGGGACGGCGTTCGACGCAACACCAAACGGGCCGCGCCAAGCTGTATCGTCTGTTGGAATTCATCGGGCGCTGGTCCATGCTGGATGTGTACGTCGTCACCCTGCTGTCGGCCCTGGTGCAGCTGCAATCCCTCGCCACCATCAAGCCGGAACCGGGCGCGGTGGCCTTCGGCGCGGTGGTGGTGCTGACCATGCTGGCGGCGATGGCGTTTGATCCGCGTTTGATTTGGGACATGGTTGAAGAAGAACCCCCATTGATTCCCCCTCACCCCACCCCCCCGTCGACTCCGCGCAGGGCTAGTCTCCCGCAAGGAGAGGAAGCCGAGCGCCGTCACGCTTTCACGAGCGACATTCCCCATGCCTGAACCCTCCCTAGAAGACATCCCCGAAGCCGTCCCCGCCCCTAAGCGCAACTGGTCGCCGCAACTGGTGTGGATCATCCCCATCGTCGCGGCCATCATCGGCGGCTGGATCGCCGTTCACACCATCCTCCAGCGCGGGCCGACCGCGACCATCACCTTCCTGACCGCCGAGGGCTTGGAGCCGGGCAAGACCCAAATCCGCTACAAGGACGTAAACATCGGCGAAGTGACCGGCATCGCCATTTCTGAGGACCGCCACCGGATCATTGTCACGGCGCAGTTCGTCAAGGAGGCAACCAAGTTCTTGATGGAGGACACCCGCTTCTGGGTGGTGCGCCCGCAGATTTCGGGCGGGCAGATTTCCGGCTTCGGCACCCTGTTGTCGGGCGCCTATATCGCCGTCGACGTGGGCCATTCGGACCAGTCGCAGCGCCAGTTCAGCGGGCTGGAAGTGGCCCCGATCATCACCGGCGACCTGCCGGGGCGGCAGTTCATGCTGGAAGCCCCCGACCTGGGTTCGCTGGAAATCGGCTCGCCGGTCTACTTCCGCCGCATCAAGGTCGGCCAGGTGGTCGCCAGCGAATTGGACCCCAACGGCAACGACGTGCATCTCCTGGTTTTCGTCTACGCGCCCTACGACCGCTATGTCACCACCGCCACCCGCTTTTGGAATGCCAGCGGCGTGGATGTGTCCCTGGACGCGGGTGGCATGAAGGTGGAAACCCTATCGCTGGCCTCCGTCCTGACCGGCGGCATCGCCTTCGAAGCGCCGCCCAACACCCAGCCGAGCGATGAAGCCGGTCCCGGCACGGCGTTCCCCTTGTTCAAGGACCGCGCCACCGCCATGAAAACCCCGGACGGCGAGGCGCAGAACTTCGTGCTGAATTTCAGCGAATCCCTGCGCGGCCTAGCGCCCGGCGCGCCGGTGGATTTCCGGGGCATCGTGGTGGGCGAGGTGCAATCGGTGGACGTGCAATACGAGGCCGCCCGCAAATGGTTCCATTTTCCGGTGCGGGTCGCGCTCTATCCCCACCGGATGGCCGTCCGCGCCCACGACAACGCACCCGCCGCGCTGACCGAGCCAGATCGTAATGAATTGCTCAAGACCATGATAGGACGGGGCTTCCGCGCCCAATTGCGCACCGGGAACCTCTTGACCGGGCAGCTTTACATCGCCTTGGACTTCTTCCCCGACGCGCCGCCCGTGCAGGTGGACTGGAACCGCAAGACCTTGGAATTGCCGACCGTGCCCGGCACGGTGGAGGAATTGCAGCAATCCATGGGCAAACTGTTGAAGAAGCTGGATAAAGTGCCCTTTGACGACATCGGCGCCAACGCCAACCACACCCTCGCCAGCCTGAACGCCACGACCAAGAGCCTCGATCAACTCATCAAGCGGCTGGATAACGAAGTGGCCCCGGAATCCCGCGCCGCCCTGGCGGACCTGCGCAAGACGCTGGCCCAGGTAGAAAAAACCCTGGCCTCCGATTCGCCCTTGCAACAGGATTTGAGCGAAACCCTGCGGGAAACCACCCGGGCGGCCCGGTCGCTGCGGAGCCTGACGAACATGCTGGACCGCGAGCCGGAATCCCTGATCCGGGGTAAGACCGATGAATGACCCCCGTGGGAGTGGGCTTTAGCCCACGAAAAGCCG
>NZ_JBTEKS010000052.1:0-17351 GCF_054333355.1 Methylomagnum sp.
ATGTCACGCGACAGCACCACGGTGGAGTCCAGGTGGGCGAAGGTCGTGGCAGGTGACGGGTCGGTCAAGTCATCGGCTGGCACGTAGACGGCCTGGATCGAGGTGATGGAACCCACCTTGGTCGAGGTGATGCGCTCTTGCAGGCGACCCATCTCTTCGGCCAGCGTCGGCTGGTAACCCACGGCGGAAGGCATACGGCCCAGCAGTGCGGACACTTCGGTGCCGGCCAGGGTGTAGCGATAGATGTTGTCGATGAACAGCAGCACGTCGCGGCCTTCGTCGCGGAAGTATTCCGCGATGGTCAGGCCGGTCAGGGCCACGCGCAGACGGTTGCCCGGCGGCTCGTTCATCTGGCCGTAGACCATGGCCACTTTGGAGGCGTTCAGGTCGTCCGGGTTGATGACGTTGGCTTCGATCATTTCGTGATAGAAGTCGTTGCCTTCGCGGGTACGCTCACCCACACCGGCGAACACCGACAAGCCCGAATGCTGGGTCGCGATGTTGTTGATGAGTTCCATCATGTTGACGGTCTTGCCCACGCCCGCGCCGCCGAACAGGCCGACCTTACCGCCCTTGGCGAAAGGACACACCAAGTCGATGACCTTGATGCCGGTTTCCAGCAGCTCGTTGCCCGCCGCCTGATCCTCGAAGCTCGGCGCCTTGCGGTGGATGCCCCAGCGGGTTTCTTCGCCGACCGGACCCTTCTCGTCGATGGGTTCGCCCAAGACGTTCATGATGCGGCCCAAGGTGGCCCGACCGACCGGCACGGAAATGGCCGCGCCCGTGCTGCTGGCTTCCAAGCCGCGCTTCAAGCCGTCGGTGCTGCCCATGGCGATGGTTCTGACGATGCCGTCGCCCAATTGTTGTTGGACTTCCAGCACCAGGCCCGCTTCCTCGACGCGCAGCGCGTCGTAGACTTTCGGCAGGGATTCACGCGGGAACTCGACGTCCACGACGGCGCCGATGATCTGAACGATTTTGCCCGAACTCATTGTTTTCCTCGTTAAAAGCTTTTTGAGTGTGTCTTCAACAAACCCGAATTAAACCGCCGCCGCGCCGCCCACGATCTCCGCGATTTCCTGCGTGATGGCGGCCTGCCGGGCCTTGTTGTAGATCAACTGCAACTCTTTGATGAGTTTGCCGGCATTGTCGGATGCGCTCTTCATCGCCACCATACGGGCCGCCTGTTCGCAGGCGTTGTTCTCCACCAGCCCTTGGAACACCAGCGACTCGACGTAGCGGATCAGTAACTGATCCAGCACTTCCTTGGCGTCCGGTTCGTAAATGTAATCCCATTGGCCCTTCTTCCCGCCATTAGGGATGTCCTCGGCGGCGATGGGCAGCAATTGCACCACCTTCGGCTTCTGGGTCATGGTGTTCACGAACTCGTTGTACGCCACGTACAACTGGTCGATCTTGCCTTCGTTGTACTCGTCGAGCATGACCTTAATCACGCCGATGATGTTCTCCAGATGGGGCCGGTCGCCCAGCTTGGTGGCCTGGGCGGCGACATCGGCGCCGACGGAATTGAAGAATCCGGTGCCCTTCTGCCCGATGGTGCAAAGCCTGACGCCCGTGCTTTGCTCGGTCCAGCTCCGCATCCGGCGCAACGCCAAGCGGAACAGGTTGGCGTTCAGACCGCCGCACAAGCCCCGGTCGGAGGAAATCAGGATGACGCCCACCTTCTTCACGTCCCGCTCAATCATGAACGGATGCTTGTACTCAGGGTTGGCGGTCGCCAGATGCTTGATGATCTGCGCAATCTTCCGGGAATACGGGCGGGTCGCCTGCATCCGGTCCTGCGTCTTGCGCATCTTGCTGGCGGCCACCATTTCCATGGCCCGGGTGATCTTCTGAGTATTCTTGATACTCGTGATCTTCAGGCGGATTTCTTTTCCGACGGCCATCGATTTACCTTACCAGGTGTGGGTTTCTTTGTACTTGGTGACAGCGGCCCGCATGGCGGACTGGATTTCGTCGTTGTAATCGCCGGTCGCGTTGATCTTGTCCAACAGGTCCGCGTGTTCGGACTTCATGTAGGCTTGCATCCCGTCTTCGAAATCCCGCACCTTGTTCACGGCCAGGCTATCCAGGAAACCCTCGTTGGCCGCGAACAGCGATACCGCCATCTGCGCGACGCTGAGCGGGGAGTACTGGCTCTGCTTCATGATCTCGGTGACGCGCTGGCCGCGTTCGATCTGCTTGCGGGTGGCTTCGTCGAGGTCGGACGCGAACTGGGCGAAGGCCGCCAACTCGCGGAACTGCGCCAAGTCGAGACGGATACCGCCGCCCAGCTTCTTGATGATCTTGGTCTGGGCCGCGCCGCCGACGCGAGACACCGACAGACCCGCATTCACCGCCGGACGGACGCCCGCGTTGAAGAGGCTGGTTTCTAGGTAAATCTGGCCGTCGGTGATGGAGATCACGTTGGTCGGAACGAAGGCGGACACGTCGCCAGCCTGGGTTTCGATGATCGGGAGGGCGGTCAGCGAGCCGGTCCTGCCCGTCACCGCGCCATTGGTCAGCTTGGCGACCTCGTCGGCGTTGATGCGGGAGGCGCGTTCCAGCAAACGGGAGTGCAGGTAGAACACGTCGCCGGGGTACGCTTCGCGGCCCGGCGGCCGGCGCAGCAGCAGGGAAATCTGACGGTAGGCCCACGCCTGCTTGGTCAAGTCATCATAAATGATGAGTGCGTCTTCGCCCTTGTCGCGGAAGTATTCGCCCATGGCGCAGCCGGAATAAGGGGCGATGAATTGCAGCGCGGCGGATTCGGAGGCGGAGGCGGCGACGATGATGGTGTGAGCCAAGGCGCCGTGTTCTTCCAGCTTGCGGACCACGTTGGCGATGGACGATTGCTTCTGTCCAATCGCGACGTAGATGCACTTAACGCCGGTGCCCTTCTGGTTGATGATCGTGTCGACGGCGATGGCGGACTTGCCGGTCTGGCGGTCGCCGATAATCAATTCACGCTGGCCCCGACCGACTGGAATCATGGAGTCGATAGCCTTGAGGCCGGTTTGCAGCGGCTGGCCGACCGATTCGCGGGCGATTACGCCGGGCGCGATTTTTTCGATGGGGGAACGCTCCGCCGCTTCAATCGGGCCTTTGCCGTCGATGGGACGACCCAAGGCGTCCACGACGCGGCCCAGCAGAGCTTCGCCGACCGGCACGTCCAGAATGCGGCCCGTACAACGCACGGTGTCGCCTTCCGCCAGATGCTCGTAGGCACCCAACACCACGGCGCCCACGGAGTCGCGCTCCAGGTTAAGGGCCATGCCGTAGGTATTGCCGGGGAATTCAACCATTTCGCCCTGCATGACATCGGTCAGGCCATGGACGCGCACGATGCCGTCGGTCAGACTGACAATCGTGCCTTCGGTGCGTGACTCAACGCCCAGATCGAAACTCGATATGCGGGACTTGATGAGTTCACTGATTTCGGATGGATTAAGCTGCATGATTCTTTTCTCGCTCTAATTCCAGAGTCTCTTTGCCAATCGCTCGATCTGGCCGCGCACGGAAGCGTCGATGACACGGTCGCCGGCCCGGATATACACGCCGCCGATCAGGCTGTTATCGACGAACACCCGCAAACGGGCCTGCTTGTTTAGATACCGCCCGATGACCGACTCCAGCGTTTTCCACTCGTTGTCGTCGAGGGCATACGCCGTGGTGACATCGGCATCGACATACCCTTCGGCCTCGGCCTTATATGCCTCGAATAACTCGGCAATCTGCTTGACCAGATCCAAGCGGTGGTTCTGGATCAACAGACGAACGAAGTTTTCCGCTTCGGCATCCAAGTGTCCTTGGCAAAGATCGAGAAAAGCCGTCGTAAAGTCCGCCCGCTTGGCTTTCGGATTGGTCGCCGCCTGCACGACTTGCTCGTTACCCATCACCACGGATAGGAAAGCGAGCGCATCTGCCCATTGTTGGGTCGTCCCGGTTTCTTTGGCCCTGTTGTAAGCCGCTACCGCGTAGGGCCGAGCCAATGTCGTTAGTTCGCTCATTAGGCTTGACCCAGTTGCTTACCTAGGTTTTCGATGATGTCTTTGTGCTTGTCCTGATCGACTTCCTTTTGCAGGATTTGCTGGGCCGCATCGACCGCCAAGATGGCGACCTGTTGGCGCAGCCCTTCCTTGGCTTTCTGGATTTCACGATCCACTTCGGCCAGGGCGGCGGTTTTGATCCGGTCGCCTTCCTGCTTCGCCACCTGCTTGGATTCGTCGATATGCTCGCCAGCCTGCTTTTGTGCCCGGCTCACGATGTCGGCGGCTTGATCCTTGGCTTCCCGCAACACGTTGGTAGCGCGCTTCTCGGCCAACTCCATCTCGTGCTTGCCTTTTTCCCCGGCCGCCAGACCGTCGGCGATTTTCTTCTTGCGCTCCTCCATGGCCTGCATCAGGGGTGGCCACACGTACTTCATGGTGAACCACACCAGAAGTGCGAACGTGATCATCTGGCCGAGCAAAGTGGCGTTAATACTCACAGCGCTATCCTCTTGTATTGATTAGCCGTAGGCACCGTTTTTACGGTGGCGATTAACCCTTGAGGGCCGACAGGAACGGGTTGGCGAAAGTGAAGAACAGGGCCAGACCGACACCGATCATGGTCACGGCGTCCAGCAGACCCGCGACGATGAACATCTTGACTTGCAGCATCGGAACCATTTCTGGCTGGCGAGCGGCGCCTTCCAGGAATTTGCCGCCGAGCAGACCGAAGCCGATGGCGGTGCCGAGGGCACCCATGCCGAGGATGATGCCGACAGCGATGGCGGTCAGACCTTGAACGCTAGCGATAGATGCGATTTCCATTGTTCCTCCGAAATATAACGAGGGTAAGTTGACGGGGTGGGTTTAAAGATTAATGGTCTTCGTGGGCCAAGCTCAGATACACAATGGTCAACACCATGAAAATGAAAGCTTGCAGCGTAATAATCAGGATGTGGAACACGGCCCAAGGGAAGCTGAGTATCGGCTGGATAAACCAAGGCAGCAGCGCGATCAGGATGAAGATCAATTCGCCCGCGTACATGTTGCCGAAGAGACGAAGGGCGAGAGAGATGGGCCGGGCGATTTCTTCCACCAACTTCAGCAGCAGGTTGAAAGGAATCATCCATTTGCCGAAGGGGCTAAGCAGCATTTCCTTGGAAAAGCCGATAACACCCTTGGCCTTGATGCTATAGAAGATAATCAGGAAGAACACCGAAATCGACATGCCGAAAGTGGCGTTCAAGTCGGTGCTGGGCACCACGCGCAGGTATTCAAGACCCACTGCCGAACCAATCAAGGGGAAAAGATCGACTGGGATGAGGTCCATGAAATTCATGAGCCAAATCCACACGAAAATGGTCAGGGACAGCGGGGCGATGACGGCGTTCTTGCCGTGGAAGGCATCCTTGACCTGGGTGTCGACGAATTCGACGAGCATTTCCGCGAAATTCTGAAGCGGGCCGGGGATGCCAGCCGTGGCTTTTTCAGCGGCCTTGCGGAACACAATCAGGAACACGATCCCGAGGAAAGCGGAAAAAAACAGGGTATCCAGATGGAAGGTCCAGAACCCTTCGCCGACCGACAGGGGCGTCAGGTGGTGAACGATATAACCGGTAGCACCGCCGCCACCATGTGCTTCGCTTGCCATATTCCTCACTCGCTATAATCTGCGCCGCGCACCAATAGCGCGAACCAAAAAACCATTAACACCAACGTGAAGCTGGTGAATAAGGGCAGGAATCTTATATCAGGTAGCTGGAATATTAAAACGAATAACAGGGCGGTTGTGATTAACTTTATTGTTTCGCCCAGGTAAAATATTCGAACTATCTGCTTGGCCGTCAGCGCGGGATTGGAAAACCCGAACCGGGCGGCGAAATAAAGGTTTGGCAGAAACGCCGTTACCCCGCCCAGCAAGGCGGAGCGGGCCATCGGCCAATCCCAAACAATCCAACACGAAAGGGTAATCAGCGCGATCACAGAAACCTGCGCCGCGAGAATCCATCGGACAGCAGAAAACAGTCGCTTCACGACCGTCCGGTTCCCTTACTTAAATACCACCGCATGGTAACAGCAATAACTTTGTGGATCAACGATGGAAGTTTCATCGCAGACGCTCAAGTACCCCTTCCAGTTGATCTAGGCTGTCATACTTGATAATCAATTGTCCCGTGCCCTTCTTGCCGTGACGGATGAGTACCGGCGACCCAATGCGGCTGGAAATATCGTCTTCCAAACGCCGGATATCGGGGTCTTTATCCGTGCGCGGCGTGGCTTTTGGCCCGTCGCGCAAGGCTTGGACCAGCATTTCGGTGGCTCTAACGGTCAGCTTATTGGCCGCCACTTTGCGGGCCACTGACGCTTGGGAATCCAAGTCCAAACCCAGCAAAGCGCGGGCATGCCCCATTTCAAGCGCGCCTGTCAGGAGCAATTGCTTCGCTTCTGGATGCAGTTCATTGAGCCTTAGTAAATTGGTCACAGTGGCCCGCGCCTTGCCCACGGCGTCGGCGAGCTGCTGGTGGGTCATCCCGTATTCCTCGGCCAGCCGCTTGAGCGCCGCCGCTTCCTCCAGAGGATTGAGGTCTTCCCGCTGGATATTCTCGATGAGGGCGATGGCCAGCGCGGCCTGGTCGGAAACGTCCCGGACCACCACCGGCAACTCGTGCAGCCCCGCCAGTTGCGCGGCCCGCCAGCGGCGTTCACCAGCGATGATTTCAAAGCGCCCGGCCTCGGTTTCGCGGGCCACCACCGGCTGCACCACGCCCTGGGCGCTGATGGAATCGGCCAATTCCTGAAGCCGGGTCGGGTCAATCTCCTTGCGGGGTTGGAAACGGCTGGGTTTGAGGCGCTCAATTGCCAGTATCCGCAGTTTGTCGGAGGCCGTGTCTAGCCGGTCCAGCCGGGCGTCGCCTAAGAGCGCATCGAGTCCCCGGCCCAAGCCGCGTTTTTTCGCATTGATATTCGTCATGGGTGTCGGTTAAGCGGCGGTCTTGGATTTGGGTTTCTGATTGCGCCGCACAATTTCACCGGCTAGAGCCAGATAGGCGATAGCGCCCTTTGAGGATTTATCGTACTTCACGGCGGGCAGGCCGTGGCTGGGCGCTTCCGCCAAGCGGATATTGCGGGGGATGACCGTGCGGAAGACTTGATCGCTGAAATGCTCGATCAATTGCCGCGACACCTCAATCGCCAAGCGGCTGCGGGTGTCGTGCATCGTGCGCAGCAAGCCCTCAATGCGCAAGTCGGGATTCACCGTTGCCCGGATATTCCGCAGGGTATCCATCAAGTCCGACAGCCCTTCAAGCGCGTAATACTCGCACTGCACGGGAATCAGCACGCTGTCCGCCGCCACCAGGGCGTTGAGGGTCAGGATGTTCAGGGAAGGCGGGCAGTCAATGACGATGTACTGGTATTCGCTACGGCACACCGCCAGCGCCGCCGCCAGCACCCGCTCCCGGTTCGGCTGCTGCATCAGGTCCACCTGGACGGCGGTCAGGTCCGCGTTGCCCGGCAGCAAGTCCGGGCCGATGTCCGGCAACGGGATGATGGCTTGACGCGCCTCCGCGTGCCCCGCCAGCATGTCGTAGGCCGACACCGTCAGCGCCTTCTTGTTCACGCCGCAGCCAGTGGTGGCGTTGCCCTGCGGGTCCAGATCGACCAGCAGCACCCGGTTCCGGGTCGCCGCCAACGACGCCGCCAAATTCACACTGGTGGTGGTCTTGCCCACGCCACCCTTTTGATTCGCTACCGCGATTATTTTGCCCATTATTCTCTCGGTCGGACGCTATTCGATTTCGATCAGATGCCGCTCGACATCCAGGCCGGGGATCGCCAGCCGATGGACCCGAACGGCACGATCCTTAATATGTTCGATTTCATCGCGGGGCAGTTGCCCCTTCTGGGCGAGTATTTTGCCCCGAGGCGTCAACAGCCCCGCCGTGCCCGCCACGATGGCGTCGAGGCTGGCGAAGGCCCGCGCCAACACGGTATCGAACCTTGATTCAGGCCGGTATTGTTCCACCCGCGCCGTGATGACGTCCACGTTTTTAAGGCCCAGTTCGATAATGGCCTGTTGCACGAAGCGGGTCTTCTTGGCGTTGCTGTCCAGCAGGGTGAAGGACTTTTCCGGGGTGGTTATCGCCAAGGGGATGCCCGGCAACCCGGCACCCGTGCCCACATCCAGCACCGAGGCACCATGGAGATACGGCCATAAAGTCAGGCTGTCCAACAGGTGCAAATCCACCGCCGTCGGCAGGTCGCGGATGGCGGTGAGGCTGTAGGCGCGGTTCCATTTCTGCATCAGCGCGAGGTAGGCCAGCAGGCGCCCTCGCTGTTCCGGTGTGGTCGGCACATTTAGCGCGGCTAACCCTTCCGCCAGACGGCGGGTCAATTCGTCGGAGTCCTTCAAGCGCTTTTCTTCTTCAAATGAACCAGTAATAAAGAAATCGCCGCCGGCGTCACGCCCGGAATCCGCGCCGCCTGCCCCACCGTTTCCGGGCGCTGCACGCGGAGCTTTTCCCGGACTTCATTGGAGAGGCCCACCACATTCGAATAATCCATCAGTTCCGGCAGCCGCCAATGGTCGTAGCGCCGCGCTCGCTCGATTTCGGCGCTTTGCCGGTCGATGTAGCCTTGGTATTTGGCCTGAATTTCCACCTGCTCCAAGGCTTGCTCATCGTCCGCTTCGGCCAAGCCGGGGCAATAGGGACGCAATTGCCCGATGCTCAGTTCGGGGCGGCGCAACAACTCGATCAGGCTGGCTTCGCGGGTCAACGGCCCGGTCAACGCCGGTTCCAACTCCAGCGCTTCCGGCGAATTGGGGCGGATTTCCCGCCCGGCCATTTCCGTTTGCAACGCCGCGATGGTGGCCTGCTTGGCCTCGAAACGCCGCCAGCGGCCATCATCCACCAGCCCCAATTCGCGGCCCTTGGGGGTCAGGCGCAAATCGGCGTTGTCCTCCCGCAACAGCAGCCGGTATTCGGCCCGGCTGGTGAACATGCGGTACGGCTCGGCGGTGCCCCGGGTGATGAGGTCGTCGATCATCACCCCGATGTACGCCTCATCGCGGCTCGGCGACCATGCCTCCAAGTCCTGCGCCTTCCGGGCCGCGTTGAGTCCGGCGATCAAGCCTTGCGCCGCCGCCTCCTCGTAGCCTGTCGTGCCGTTGATCTGCCCGGCGAAGAACAGGCTGTCCAGGTGCTTGGTTTCCAGCGAGGCTTTCAAATCGCGGGGATCGAAGAAGTCGTATTCGATGGCGTAACCGGGCCGGGTGATGTGGGCGTTCTCGAAACCCCGGATCGACCGCACCAGCGCGTACTGGATGTCGAACGGCAGGCTGGTGGAAATGCCGTTGGGATAGATTTCGTGAGTTTCCAGTCCTTCCGGCTCGACGAAAATCTGGTGGGAGTCCTTCCCCGCGAAACGCACGATCTTGTCCTCGATGGACGGGCAATAGCGTGGCCCCACCCCTTCGATGACGCCGGTGTACATGGGTGAGCGGTCCAACCCGCCCCGGATGATGTCGTGGGTGCGGCCATTGGTGCGGGTGATGAAGCAAGCGGTCTGGCGGGGATGCTCCTCGCGCTGGCCGAGGAAGGAGAACACCGGCACCGGCTCGTCGCCCGGCTGGGCCTCCATCACCGAATAATCCAGGCTCCGCCCGTCGATGCGGGGCGGCGTGCCGGTCTTGAGGCGGCTGACCCGGAACGGCAATTCGCGTAGCCGCGCCGCCAAGGCATTGGACGGCAAGTCCCCGGCCCTGCCCCCTTCGTAATTCTCCAGCCCGATGTGGATGCGCCCGGCCAGGAAGGTGCCCACCGTCAGCACCACGCACCGCGCCCGGAATTTCAGGCCCATCTGCGTCACCACGCCCGCCGCCCGGCCATCCTCGACGATCAGGTCGGCCGCCTGCTGCTGGAACAGGGACAGGTTGCGCTGGGTTTCCAGCTTACGGCGCACCACGGCTTTATATAAAGCGCGGTCGGCCTGGGCGCGGGTGGCCCGCACCGCCGGTCCCTTGCTGGCGTTAAGAATACGGAAATGGATACCGGCCCGGTCGGCGGCTTGCGCCATGAAGCCGCCCAAGGCGTCGATTTCCTTCACCAGATGGCCCTTGCCGATGCCGCCGATGGCGGGGTTGCAACTCATCTGGCCGAGGGTCTCGATGTTCTGGGTAAGCAACAGGGTCTTGCAGCCAGCGCGGGCGGAAGCTAGAGCCGCTTCGGTCCCGGCGTGGCCGCCGCCGATGACGATAACGTCGAAGGATTCGGAGAAAAACATGAGGTTGGACGCGCTCAAAGGCGCTGGTTGGACGCAGGGAATGAAGGGGGCATAGCTTACACCATTGAAAAACAAAGCAGAATCGGCGAGATTAGCACTGCCACCATGGTGCTTGGATTCACCCGTCGCCTCTGATACGCACTTGGCGCTCATCGTCAGTGGCGTAGGCGAAGGCCGCCCGGATGTCGTCGGTTTGGATGTGATAGCCCCGCATGATGTCTTCCTGACTTTCACCTATGGCCAGGTTGTCGAGGATGACGGAAACCAACACGCGGGTGCCTTTGATGCAGGGTTTGCCGGGGCAGAGGGTGGGATCGGTGGTGATGTGGTGTTGCCAGTTCATGGGGTTATCCAAGAAGAGTGAAGAATGTAGGGTACGCTGTGCCTACCTACCGACGGGGATGTTACGCACAGCGTGCCCTACATCATTTACTCGTGCGAAAAACGCCCTAATTTCGCGGTCGGTTTCCGCTCAATTCCCCCAACACCGCCTTGCCCAGCCATTCCGCGGTGTCGATCCCAGCCTAGGCCGCATTCGCCACCACGCCTGCCAGCCCGCCTTCCGCGAACAGCCAGACGAACGCGGCGATGCGCCCCACCAGCCAGTTGAGCGTGCGTCCGAACACGATCCAGCGGGCCACCCGGCGGCGGATGGCGGTTTGTTTGCTTTTTGGGACTTTGTGGTAAGAGGCGAGTTCCGCCGCGAGGGCGGCGCGTTGGCGGTCGGGGATGAAGCAGAAGCCCAGCACGCTGCCGGTGAGCATGAGGCCGCGACAGAAGGTTTGTGGAGAGATTGACGAGCCTCCCGCGCCCGCCGAACTGATTTCAGCGCTGGCCGGAATGATGATGTGTCTGAATTGGCTAAGGAATCCTCTTAATCAAGCTAAGGCGATTTCCAGGAAAAGACATACCTGTGGGATGGGTAGAGCGAAGCGAAACCCATCACCCTGTCTCCGGCTCGATGGGTTTCGCGAGTACGCTCTACCCATCCTACATCCAGATCAACGGTGACAAGCATTTTCGGAAATCGCCTAAGTTATAGCGACCGCCAACCATGTTCGATACAGCCAGCCGCTAGGGTAGGGGCGAATGTGTCGCCCCCACCGCGCAAGCCCCGGCGCAATGCCGTCAGGACGGTTGACGACGCTTGCCGATAATCCCCAACCCCGCCAGGGCCGAGCCGAACAGCCAGACCGTGGCGGGGATCGGCACGGCGGCCACCGTCGTCGCGTCACTGAAATTGGTGACGGAGGTGGCGCCGTTGAGACCCAAGTCCACGGTGAGAGCGGAGCCGTTGGTCAGATCGGTCGTCAGGGCCGGAACCGTGCCCGCCGTATCGGAGAACAGGCTGAATGCGAACGCGCTGCCGGAGGTCGCCACCCCATCGGGCGCATCCACGGCGGGGCCGGACAGGTCCACCTGGAACGACAGCGTTGAGCCGTAGGTGATGCCCTGGAAGTAGTCGTTGAAAGCGCCTCCGTTATCGAAGGTGAGGGTGGTCGGCAGGTTGCCACTCACATTGCCGCTCAGCGCGGGGCCGGGCAGCAATGCGCCATCCGTGGAAAAGTTTAGGATTTGCAGCGTGGCGCTCTGGCTATCCAAAGCACCGGGATTGAACTGGAAATCCAGCGAACCGTCGCCCGACAGGCTCGATGTGTCCACGCTCACCTGATAGGACACCGTGTTGGCCGAAGCCAGCGAAGCGAAACCGAGCAGGGCCGCGAAGAGGAGGTGTGTTGAGCTGTTCATTAGTTGAGGCTCCCTGTGTAGATGGCTGGGGTGAAATGAATAGCACCCTTCGCCGGATTGTTGAACTTCGCGCTTACCGTGGCGGACTGGCCGGGGGCGAGGCTGCTCACGCCGGGCACCGTCAAGTAGGACGACCCGGAGAAGCCGCCCGTCGGGTTTACCAGGGACACGCCGCCGGTTAGCCCTGTGAAAACGATTTGGAAGGGACCGGTCAAGGTGCCACCGCCGATGTTCTTCACCGTCACCGTGCCATTGAAGGTCTGGCTGACCCGGCTAAACACCAGCCCCGACGTGGTGGTGGCAACCTGACTGGGCGACAGGGCAGTGACCGGCGGAATGACGAACAGGGTCACGCTTTGTGCCGGCAGATAGGCTTCCAGCGAACCGTTTTGGTAGGGACAATTGCCCAGGTTGGTGATCGTCCCGGCGGAAGTCAGTTGATACGCCTTGGCGGAACCCGAGCCGGAGAAATGGCTCACGTTGAAAACCACGGCGGTATCCGTCGCCAGTTGCTTATTGATGACCATGATGGTGAGTGCGCCATCACTGGTCCGTAGCGCCGCGAATGAGGAAATTTGATCCGGGTTCGGCACCACGTCGGACACGCTGGTATCGCCGAAGGTGGATTTGGCACCATCGTAATTCCGATAGAGCTTCATTGCCTGATAAGCCGACGTACCGGCAGCGGGTGCCGTCCAATAAGTCGCCATATCCAGCCCCTCCCGCCCGAATATCCCCAGTATGTCCGCCAGGGTCGTGGCACCATTGATGCTATTTTCGGCGCCCCAGTTATATTCCGTGATGCCCACCTTGGTGCCCGGATAGTATTGGTTGACCCATTGCTTCATCCGGGGAATCAGATAAACCTTTTCGTTTATCCAGCTTTCGTCGGTGTAATTAGGATCCCAAAGTGATCGGGTGGAGCGGTTCCGCATGAGCATCATATTAGGACTAATCCCGCCCGGATAATACTCGCCGCTTTGTGGATACCAATGCAGGGTGAGTATATCCAGCACCCGATGGCCTGTGGCCTGATTGTTCTGGCGCAATTGATCCAATAGCCAAGGGACGTAATCCATACCGCCATGGGCCGACCGGTCTGGCATACTCGCCATATCCCAACCATGGGCGCTACCCCAATCGCTATCGTAACCACTCAGCAAGAACCGGGTCCAGCCATCCTCCTCCGGGCCGATTACTTGGGCGCTAGGGTCTTGTTGCTTCACCATGGTGCCGTAGGCGAGGGTTTTGTCCCTGATCTCCTCCATGGTCGGACCAATGGGATGAATATCCACATGGGTGGATGACCAGATACCCGGCTCGTTATCCATGGAATAAAACTTCACGCCACCAGATTGGGCCGGTCCCCACTGCCCGATTAAATAATTGACGAAACCGCTCTGAAAACTCACATCCGAGGGCACATAGGCATCGTTTGGATCGTTGCCGATAATCCTTAGCCCAGTGCTTTGCAACATGCCATTGCCCGCATCCGGGAACCAATCGTTATCGGCCTGGGTTTGGGGGCCGTATTTGGTTTGGGAATAGCTGGCTAATTTACTCCGATCCGGTGCCAACTTGGCAACCCAGCCCGTGGTTGGAATAGTAATAATAGAGTCCGATCCACTGCTTTTATTATCGTTTACCATGCCGTCGATCAAGCCCGCCGGAACGCCATCCCCCGTCTCGGAGATGCTCTCGAAAAACCAGTCGCTGGCGGTATTGTCGGCATTCTCCAGCCAGTTATAGGTGCTGGCCCGATTACCCCCTTGCCGATTCAGCGAGAAGTTCAAATCCGCCAGCGTGGCCGGGGGAGCAAACGACAGGCCGTAAATCAACGGGCTAATTGGGTGATTGCCGCTGGCGGCGTCGATATTGATGGCGAGCGGATTGAATTGCGCCGTGAAATTGGCCGTGGTGTTCGCCGCGAGGGTATGGGGCGGGGTCAGTCGGTCGGCAATATTCTTCAGGACCAATTGGTACAAATTGCCGGATTGCAGACGGGTTGGCACCGTCAGTATCACGCTGATTTTATCCGGGGAGATACTGACGCTTTGCGGTGCCAAAGGCGTGGCATAAGCCCCATCCTGAGCAGAGCCGATGGCGTAATTGCCTAGAATGGCGGCTGTGGCAGGATCGACCTGCTTGCTGAAAGAAATCTTGATGTGCTTCAAATCGCCGCCGCTCACCGAGGTCACCGTCGGTGGATCAAGGTTGGGCGTGAAGGAGATATTGTCGATTAATACATGCCCGTAGACATTGTTATTGGTCTGCCAATCGTTATTCCGCAATTGCAACCCTTCCACCAAAGTACCGGATAACAAGCTGAAATCACTCATGGGTATTTTGACGTGTTGCCACTGACTGGCTGGTACGACATAGTTCTCGATCAGCACTTGGCTACCGGTAGTGGACCAGAAGTTGGGAGCCAGAGAAATACCAAACGTCGCCTGCGCTGGCGACATCGCGTACAAGTCAAACTCTAGGTAAGAATAACCGCCAACATCGAAACCGCCGATGTAAGTCCCCGCATCCCAGTACCCCGGTTGGGTGAAGAAAACCGTGCAGTAATGATTAAGGCTAAGTTCGGCGGAATTAGCGCCACTGGCTTTGTTGCCGGTATAGGCAAGATTCAAAATGCAATCGTTTGTCCCGTCCTGCCATTGATTGCTGGTGAATCCGTTTTGCAGGGCGTCGCCATAGACAAGCAATGGCACCGAAGCGGGCGGAGTATCAGCGAAACTCGGTGCCGCAATTCCATTGAGGGCTAAGCCCAAAAGGATTGGAAATAAAGTAGCGTGGCTGATTTGACAGCCTGTCGGTTTATTTAGCTTAGTCATAACCGCATAGCCTTTGTTAGGGGAAATTTTGATGGCTAGCCCCGAATACCCATATATCGAAGCTGGTTATGCGTTAAGTTAGCAAAGAAACTTACAACCACCGCCCTCTCTAGGAAGGGCAAATATCCGGCACTAATTGCCTTGACACCACCGCATCAAAACATGGGCATCAGCTTTATTGTGGGTACCACCACCCAATCGGATTTTCCTGTGCCTCCCGGAATGGTGCATGGCCGATACTAATAATTGATGGTTTCAAGAAAGCACCCATCAGCCGAATTTGGCTTGGGCAGTTACCCCGGTCATGGTGTATCTGAAAGGTGGTTTTCCCCCATCCAATCATTGGTTTGGATTGAATGCATCCCCGCTTCGCCTTGCCAAACCGGGCCGCTTGTTTTAGCTTAGGCACCCATCCGTAGGGCTAGGGGTGCCCCGCCGAAAATGGCGGGGCTGAGACACACCCTTTGAACCTGACCCGGTTAATACCGGCGTAGGAAAGCCTGTCCTGGGGTAATATCGGACTCGTTCCGGTTTCCGCCGTTTGGACCCTCTTTCCCGCGCCATCTTTCCCCGCTCAACCCCCAGGAGAAAGCGATGAGCGCCATCCCCGCAGACACCCAACTACACGACGCCGTGACCGCCAAGCGGGCGTCCATCAAACCCTTCGCCGCGTCCGAGAAAGTCTACGTCCAGGGCAGCCGCCCGGACCTCCGCGTGCCGATGCGGAAAGTCAGCCAATCCGCCACCCCCACCGGCTTCGGCGCCGAGACCAACCCGCCGGTTTATATCTACGACACCTCCGGCCCCTACACCGACCCGGCGGTGGAGATTGATCTCCGCCACGGCCTCCCGGCGCTCCGGGCGGGCTGGATTGAAGAGCGCGGCGACACGGTGGAACTGGACGGCCCAAGTTCCGAGTACGGCACCCAACGCCAGCACGATCCCGCCTTGAGCGCCCTGCGCTTCGAGCATATCCAGAAGCCCCGCGTCGCCAAGCCCGGCGCCAATGTGACCCAGATGCACTACGCCCGGCAGGGCATCATCACGCCGGAAATGGAATACATCGCGATTCGGGAGAACCAGAAGCTGGAAGCCCTGGCCGAGATGTACAAGTTCCAGCATCCCGGCGAATCCTTCGGCGCGGCCATCCCGAAAATCATCACTCCGGAATTCGTCCGCGACGAAGTGGCGAAGGGAAGGGCCATCATCCCCAACAACATCAACCACCCGGAATCCGAGCCGATGATTATTGGCCGCAACTTCCTGGTGAAGATCAATTGCAACCTGGGCAATTCCGCCGTCACCTCCTCCATCGAGGAGGAAGTGGAGAAGATGCTGTGGTCGATCCGCTGGGGCGGCGACACGGTGATGGACCTCTCCACCGGCAAGAACATCCACGAAACCCGCGAGTGGATCATCCGCAATTCGCCGGTGCCCATCGGCACGGTGCCGATTTACCAAGCCCTGGAAAAGGTCAACGGCAAGGCCGAAGACCTGACCTGGGAAATCTTCCGCGACACGCTGATCGAACAGGCCGAGCAGGGCGTGGACTACTTCACCATTCACGCCGGTATCCGCCTGCCGTTCATCCCGCTGACCGCCAAGCGCGTGACCGGCATCGTGTCGCGGGGCGGCTCGATCATGGCGAAGTGGTGTTTGGCCCATCACAAGGAAAGCTTCCTCTACACCCATTTCGAGGACATCTGCGAAATCATGAAGGCTTACGATGTGGCCTTCTCGCTGGGCGACGGCTTGCGGCCCGGCTCCATCGCCGACGCCAACGACGAGGCGCAATTCGCCGAACTCCGCACCTTGGGCGAACTGACCCAAATCGCTTGGAAGCATGACGTGCAGGTGATGATCGAAGGGCCGGGCCATGTGCCGATGCACATGATCAAGGCCAACATGGACGAGCAGCTGAAGCACTGCCACGAAGCGCCGTTCTACACGCTCGGCCCGCTGACGACGGACATTGCGCCCGGCTACGACCACATCACTTCCGCCATCGGCGCGGCGATGATCGGCTGGTACGGCACGGCCATGCTGTGCTACGTGACGCCGAAGGAGCATTTAGGGCTACCCAACAAGCAGGACGTGCGGGACGGCATCGTCGCCTACAAAATCGCCGCCCACGCCGCCGATTTGGGCAAGGGCCATCCCGGTGCGCAGGCCCGTGATAATGCTTTGTCGAAGGCGCGGTTTGAATTCCGTTGGGCCGACCAGTTCAACCTGTCGCTGGACCCGGAGAAGGCGGTGGAATTCCACGACGAAACCCTGCCGCAGGAGGGCGCGAAGCTGGCCCATTTCTGCTCCATGTGCGGCCCGCATTTCTGCTCGATGAAGATCACCCAGGAAGTGCGCGACTACGCCGCGGCCCACGGCATGAGCGAAGTGAACGCGCTGCGCCAGGGCATGGAGGTCAAGGCCATCGAATTCGTCAAGAACGGCGCCGAGCTATATCGGAAGGCCTGACATGATCGCCATCGAAGTC